>JAHQVI010000229.1 GCA_019634405.1 Hyphomicrobiales bacterium | reverse complement strand
CCCGAGCCGCTGGCGATCTCCAATATGAGGCCGCGACCGGGCAGGTGATCTTGCAGGATATCATGGATAGGCTGCCTGTTGCGCGCTGTGGCGGGGGCGTATTGCCGTGCGTCATAAGTCATGTTTCTCGTGTCGCTGTTTCGGATCGGACAGTCAAGCGGTTCCGCCGGCTGATAAGATGATCGTCAATTCTCGCCAGGACGCAAAGATCACGAATACCAGGCTGCGAAACCGGATTGTTTGCGGCAGGCTGCGGCCGGAATGCTGCGGGGCAAACATGGGGTCGTCCGTGTGGGAGAGGTTGGGATTTTGGGAACGGCCCCATGAGCAACAGGGAGGAATCTGTTCATTCACGAAGAACACGCTCTACCATATGGGATTAAATATCCCATAGGTAGAGGTGTCCCCCGCTAGCGTCCGTGAGGGTTTGGACGCACAGAAAATACGAAGATCTACGAGCTTGGTTTCACTACCGGCCAAATTTTAATGGTTTTTGGAAAAGCTTTTTCGATTGCTTCCGGCCTGCCGATGTCAGGTCAGGAAGCTCGGGCTGACAGTATTGCGGCCACGGCAGCGGAGCCGCCGGGCGGGTCGAGCGACGCGCATTCACCGGACGGCTCCTTGGCACGTTTCAAAGGTATTGGGCTACCTTTGAGCAAATATCTCCGTTGACGATCACAACGGAGAGTCCGCCATCTGCGTTTGCGAGGAAAACAAACGCATTACAAATACGTTCATCAATGCGGCGGGTTTCAGCAATCACGAATTTCATATCATATTCAATGTTAACGAATTGAATATTCAGGATTCTTTGTTTTAACTTTGGTCAGTGATTGGCGCTATGCAGGTTGGCCCGGCGTGGCTTTGGTTGCCATACGCATCCTCCGAAGAAAAAATCGCCATTAGCCCGCTTGACACCAGCTCCGCTATTCCTACCTATGTAAATGTGACTTACATTAACATGGCAATGAGGGTCCGATGGTAATCGCTCAAAGGTTGGATGACTACGGCAAGCCCGCATGGCTTGCGGTTATGGTCGTCGGGTTTATTGTTTTCTGGCCCATTGGATTAGCTATCCTGGGCTACATGATATGGAGTGGACGCATGGGTTGTGGAAGAGGTAACTGGAGCCGCTGGAAGTCCGAGAAATGGGCGCGCGGCGGATGGCGTCGCGGCCATCGTGCGGGCGGTTTCAGCGGCAATTCGGCTTTCGATGAGTATAAGGCCGAGACGCTGCGCCGCCTCGAAGATGAGCAGCAGGAGTTTATGGACTTCCTGAAACGTCTGCGCGACGCCAAGGACAAGGCCGAGTTCGATCAGTTCATGAACGAGCGCCGGAACCGTCCGCAGACCCCGCCGTCTGACATGTCGCAGGAAGGCAGTCCCGCATAAGCGACCGATGTCTCCTGACGGTCAGGAACGGCGCGGCAGATACCTGCCGCGCTTTTTTGTCGTATGCGTATGGGGCAACCGCAATGGTCGGCTGCCCCGTTTGCGCTACAGATGAAGCTGGTAGCTGGCCTGCACCCAGCGATAGCCGTCGCTGGTCTTGTCGATATAGCCAAGCGCGGGGAACGGCATATGATAGCCCGTCACAGGGATACGGTCGGTCGCGAGCATGTCGAGAATGCGGGCGCGCGTCGCCGCGGCGGCTTCCTTGTCCATGTCGAATCGAACATGCCAGTCGGGTTTCATCAGCGAAACGACATAGTGGTTGGTAACGTCCGACATAATCAGCAGGCGCTGACCGTCGCTTTCGATATGGTAGGCCAGCAAGCCAGGCGTGTGGCCGAAGGCATTGATAGCGCGGATGCCGGGCGCAACTTCGCCTTCCGGTTTCAGGAAGGTCATCTTTTCCGCAAGGGGAACGACATTGGACTGAACCAGCTTGGCCGCGCCTTCGGTCGGGCCGGAGAGGCGGTCTTCCGCGGACCAGAAATTATATTCGGTTTCACCGATCACGTAGCGCGCATTGGGGAAGAGCGGCTGGCCCTCTTCCATCAAGCCGCCAATGTGGTCCGGATGACAATGCGTGATCACGACAACATCGACCTGATCCGGCGTGATGCCGGCTTGGGAAATCATGGACGCCAGCTTGCCGGCGTTCGGGCGGCGGCCCGCGCCATTGCCGGCGTCGAACAGCACGACTTCATTGCCGGTATTGACGATGACCGGCGTGAAGGAAATTTCCATTTTTGTCGGCGGCAGGAAATTTTCCTGCGCGAATTTCTGAACAGCCTCGGCGGACTGGTTTTCGCCGAAGATCGGGTGGGGGCCGTCAATCTGGATTGCGCCGTCGAGGACCGTCGTGACTTCGAACTGGCCGAGTTTGACGCGATAGACGGATGTACGGTCTACGCCCTGTAGCGGGGCGGCGGCGAAAGCGTTGCGGCTTGGTCCCGGCATAAGGACCGATGACGCCGCAAGGGTCGCTGCGCCGGTTACTACGTTACGTCTTGTGATCAAACCGGTTGGTCGCATCTCAACCTCTCTCTATAAAAATGTGGTTGTTTACGGTATGTGTACATATAATTAGGGGCTTATGCCGCTTGCTACAATCTCCGTGTTTCGCCGGGCCTTAAGGATCGCCGTCACAATGTCTTGACGCCTCCCTCACTGAACAATCTTACATTCTTTAAGTTGTGAAAAATTCGTTATTCAATCCAAGGTTTTCGATATTAAGTCTGTTTAAACACTCACTTGTTATTTACGAGTTAAGTGACGGAACGGATGCATGAAGATCTTTGTAAGACTTTGGACTATCGAGACCCTTCATGCACTGGACGAGATAGGGCGGACAATTTTCAGGATCGCGAAATGCGCCGGGATGAAACGTATCGGATTGAAAGACGCGCCCGGCGTCGGGGCTTGGGCGGCTCTTCCCTATGCGGAGGACTATGGCCATGAGCTTGCATGGCGATATGGAAGCCCTCTTCCCTGCTGCGCCTGATGCTATGGCGACCGTTAATGGCTGGTTGAGGTTTCTCGCCGATCAGCGCAGCTATGCCGTCAACACGCTCGACGCGTATAAGCGCGATCTGCGCCAGCTCTACACCTTTCTTGAGGGGCATTTCGGCCATCCTGCATCGATCGCCGATCTGAACTGTCTCAGTCCGCAGATTCTGCGCGCCTTCATGGCGAGCCGCCGGGAGGATGGCGCGGGCAATCGTAGCCTGTCACGCGGCATTTCGGGCTTGCGATCCTATTTCCGGTATCTTGAGCGGGCAGGGCAGTTAAAAAACCGCGCCGTGCTGGCCGTTGCGCTGCCAAAGGTTCCGCTTTCGGTGCCGCGTCCGCTGACGACCAAGAAAACCAACGACCTTATCGAGGAAAGCGGCAATTCTGTTCTGCGCGGGCAGGAAAAGTGGATCGGCGTGCGCGACCGCGCCGTTCTGCTACTGCTTTACGGCGCGGGGCTGCGGATCTCGGAGGCGCTTGACCGTCGCCGCGCCGATGCGCCCCTGCCGCCGCGCGACATATTGCGGGTCAGGGGCAAGGGCGGCCGGGAGCGGATCGTTCCCGTGCTGCCATCGATCCAGCAGGCGATCGAGCAGTATCTCGCCTGCGTGCCGTATAATCTGTCTGCGGATGATCCGCTATTTGTCGGCCAGAAGGGCGGCCGACTTTCGCCGCGCATCCTGCAATTGCTGATCGCGCGAATGCGGGAAATGCTGGGCCTGCCGGAAACGGCCACGCCGCATGCGCTGCGCCATTCCTTTGCAACGCATCTTCTGGGTAATGGTGCCGATCTGCGCGCGATTCAGGAGCTGCTAGGCCATTCCAGCCTCTCGACCACACAAATCTATACCGAAGTCGACCGCGAGGCGCTGCTCAGGACGTATGATCGCGCACATCCGCGGCGCTGATCTATCCGGTTGCGAAATAGCGCCGCAGAAATCCGGCATAGATTGCCGTCAGCGCTTCGATATCTGCGACAGGCACGCGCTCATTCACGGCGTGGATCGTCTTGTTGACCAGGCCGAACTCGATCACCGGACAGATATCCTTGATAAAACGCGCATCCGAGGTACCGCCGCTGGTGGAAAGTTCCGGCATTAATGCGGTAACGTCGCCGATGGCCGCCTTCAATGCGTCGAGCCATGGCCCCGGCCGGGTGATGAAAACATCGGCATTGGACTCAAAACTCAAGGCATAGTCGAGATCGGGGTCTGTCAGCGCGCCGGCGACCACCTCGCGCAAACGGGCTTCCAGCGTGGCTGCCGTCCAATGATCGTTGAAGCGGACATTGAATCCGGCCGAAGCCGTCGCGGGGACGACATTGACTGTGTGACTGGAGGTATCAAGACTGGTGATTTCCAGATTGGATGGAGCGAAATTCCCGCTGCCTTCGTCAAGACGTTCAGCAAGGATCGCATCGATCACGCTAATCAGGCCGGGCACGGGACTTTTTGTGCGGTCCGGATAAGCTACATGCCCCTGAACGCCATGGATCTGAAGATTGACGCTGAGGCTGCCGCGCCGACCGATCTTTATGGCTTCGCCCAGACGGTCCGGGCAGCTAGGTTCGCCAACGATGCACAAGTCGGGTTGCTCGCATTGCGCCGCCATCCACTCGACGACGGCCCTGGTGCCATGGCGCGCGGGGCCTTCTTCGTCGGCTGTGATCAGAAAGCTGATCGATCCCTTCGGCGTGCCCTGCTGAGCGTCCAGATGGCGCAACGCCGCCGTCATCATCGCAGCAACGCCGCTCTTCATGTCCACAGCGCCGCGCCCGTGCAAGACGCCGTCGCGGATATCGCCGGAAAAAGGCGGTAACTCCCACTCCGCGTCATTGCCGGGCGGCACGACGTCAATATGTCCGGCAAAACACAGATGCGGCGCGTCGTGACCGATGCGTGCGTACAGATTGTCGACCGCCGGGCCGCCGTTTTCGCCGCCGAATACCAGCCGACGACACGCCCAGCCCTGCGCCGACAGATGGCGTTCGATATAGTCGAGCGCGCCGGCCTGATCGGGTGTGACGCTGCGGCAGCGCACGAGCGCCTGGGTGTGGGCTACGGGGTCGAGGTGTTCTGCGGTCATCACAATTGCATTTCGCCGGTTTTCACCGTTTGCAGGAGCATGATCTTCTGCCAGATCTTGCGGCTGAGATTGGTTGTCAGTTCCTCGATGTCATTGACGGCGGAAACAACCGTTGCATCGGGGAAATACTGGGCGTACAGCGCTGCGAGCTTGCCGGTGAGCGACAGGGCCTCGGAACAGTAATCCAGATAGCGCAGGAGTTGATCATCGGTCAAATCGCGCACCGGGGATGAGGCTGTGGGCTGGTTTCCCGCAACCCAGCCGGGATCCTTGGTGAGCTGGTGCATGTCGATGACATGCGCGATGGCGCGCAACTTGTAGAGGCCATTGAGCGCTTTCGTGCGCTTGAAGCGGTTCTCCAGAGTGACAAAGAAAACAATGAACACACCGGACAGCAGGATGATGTTCAGCGCCGCTTCAACGGCCTGAGTGAATTCGGTGGCGTTCGACTGGCCGCCAAGCGTGATCTCATAGAATTCGGCGACTTTCATCAGCCCGGCGATGGCGGTCCCGATTGCGGCGAATGAGAGAATGCGCAAGGGCCAATGCGTCTTGCGCAGGGACGTCGCATTGCGCGACGCCGGATGGGCCATGTCAAGCAGGTGACCGATCGTCTGTGTCAGGCCGCGCGTCGGGAAACGTTCAGCGCACCGGTTGCGCAGCGCTTGCAACTGACGGATGATTGCCCTTTCATCGAGCGTCTGCGTTTCAAGCTCTGGTGGCCTGGCCACGATCGTCCCCCTCCTGGCAAAATTCGTATCAGGCTTGTGTATTTCACTCAAATGTCCAATGCGCCAAACAAAAGCGTATTGATGCGGCGAATATCGAACTGGCTCTTTGCGAGATCACGGCTGGCGCGCGCCATGGAAGGCAGCAAATCGGGGCGCATCAGCAATTGCGCCATCGCGCCTGCCAGAGCTTGCGCGTCGTTTGGCGCAACGAGCAGGCCGTTTGCTCCTTCGCGAACCGCAGGGATACAGCCGCGCGCTGTTGTTGTAATCACCGGACGCCCCATGGCGATCGCTTCGATCAGGGCTTGCGGGATGCCGTCGCCCTTGGCGGGAAGCACGAAGACATGCGAGCGTGCCAGAAAGGGACGAATATCCGTTTGCGGACCGAGATATTGCACAATATCGCGCTGGCGTTGCAGAAGCGCGAGCGGGAAGCCGTTCGGGCCTTCGACTTCCGGGCCGACGACCAGGCAGCGGTAATGTCCAGGACGATTTTGCAATATTCGTGCGGCGCGGCAGAATTCCGCGATACCGAGTCTGCGGTCCAGCGGCCCGGCGAACAGGAACATGATGCCATTTTCCAGGGCTGGCAGAGGCGCCGGGGGAAAATAGCGCAGATCGATCCCCGTGCTGTTCATCGGGAATTGCCGGATATCGCGCGACAGCAGGTTGTAAGCCTGCAGAAGCTTGTGATTTTCGCGATTATAAAAGACCGCGGTGTTGCTGAACTTGAAGGCAAGGTTGAGGACGTTACGCTGCCGGATACGAGACAGGAACGAGCCGCCCTCGGGGCCGTCATCAAATCCCCGACCAAGCTCTCCGATCATGGAGACGACATGCGGAACCCGCGCAATCCTGCCAGCGATCGCGACGAGCAGAGCCGCTTTTGGCGACAGGCCTGCCACCACATCAGGCTGCATCTTGCGGAAATCGGAAACAAGGCGCCAGATGCTGCGTTGGTCCGCGATCGGAGAAAAACCCTGCCGGAAAGCGGGAAGTTCGCGCAAGGCGGCCCTGCGCCGGGTGAGCGCGTCACAGGCGGTCTTGTCGTCAATATCGGGCGCGAAGCAGGCGGTACGATGACCGGCGCAAGCAATGTCGTAGATCAGGCCGCCCATATTGACGGCAAGCGACGCGAAGGAGGGGCCGACGAACGCGATGCGTTTGGGAGCCGGGCGTTGTACGGGGAGATGACGGGAAGCGGGGTGCCGAGATTGCTGTAGCTGGCCGGGCGCCGCCGCCTGGGAAGACGGAGTGTGATCGGGGGGCGAAACCCTCCGGGGCGACTTCTGCGTATGAGCATAATTGCGCTGATTATGGCGCTCGGACATGTTCGGGCTCTGCCCCTGTACGCCTTCTGCGTTGAAATTCCACTTCGGGTCGCCCCGCATTATTTCAATCCCTCAGTACATACCTTGCAGTCAAACCTTGATAGCGAATTCGCCAGTCAATCCAATGCCCGCTTTCGCAACGTTTTCAATGCACAGCAGCTTCGCGAGATCATATGCTGAATTACCGCTAAATGGGAACCTTTACAGGGGCCAGGATGGTTACCTGCGGTTAAAGAGCGAACTAAGCCGTCCTTGTCGCCATACCGCTGACAGATTTGAAATATTTTTGGGCAAATCGGTGTAAGCATGTGTTCCAAATGCGCATTTTCACCAATGCAGAAATCGCTTGAAGTGAAATGTTACCAACGTTATACACTCATAAGTTGCAAATCACATGCGACTCTACTGCAAATTGCAGGTGGCGGGGTGTACATCATCGGAGGGATGCTGGAAACGGCGTCTCTCCGTAGATAAAAAATGCCCCGGCGCGGGGTTGCCGGGGCACTCCTAAGAGGGCGCTCACGGGGTCACCGCGAACGTACTTATGGTTTATCACTCCAATGGCGCTTTTGTGACTAAAATTACATTGGTGCTTTGCTAAGGCATGCCGCAAAAGTTGTAGATGAACTCTGTCGCAGCTTCGAGATGTCAAATTTTATTCTCAAATAATCTAGATATACACCATAAGTTGTAGTTTGCCTTGCTCTCTGGCACAATTTATTGTTTTACTTGTATTGAGTGCAAATAAGCAACGTTGCGTACAAAAAATACGTGGATTTTTTCCCGCAGCCGAAAAATTCCCAATCCTACCGCTCCAGACGGCCCTACATGTCGTCATTTTCTTCTTTGCGGTTGTTTTCGGTGAGAAGAAAATCACGTGATTGGAAATGGTAAGAGGGGCTGACGGATTGCTTCGGCCGCCAGACAGAACAGATCATTTCTCCGCCACGAGAAAAACGGCCAGACGTTTTGGGCCATGAGCGCCGCGCACAAGCGTTTGCTCAATATCCGCACTGGCTGAGGGTCCGCTCACATAGTTGACAGTGCTTGGAAGATTGCCGCGCCCGTAAATCGCCCTGATCCGGTCCCACGCTTCCTCATAGGATCCGCACAGATCTCTCGTCATCAGCACCACAAGATGGGTTTCGGGCAGGAAATTCAATGTCGAGGGATTGTTTGTTCCCGATGTCAGAACGAGCGTTCCGGTTTCAGCGGTGGCGGTGACAGCCCGGCTCAGCGATGTGGCGTCATCCAGATGAGCCGCGCCTGTCTGCGTCTCTATTAGCGTATCGCTCCAATCGAGCGTGGCCAGCAGGGGGTCGTCCCCGTGGCGCAATTGGGCCGGCAGGTTGAATTCCGCAAGTATTGTGGCAATGGCGCCTGGCAATGCTTTCAGGTTCTCGACCTCTTCAACAGTCACCCCTTGTGATTTGAGAGAGGCGGTGAACTGATCGATCCGTTCGGCAAGATCATATCCCGCGCGCTCCGGTATGATGCCGTTGGGACTGCGTTCGATGCGTGTCCGGACGCGCCCGCGTCTGCCGGGCTCGTCGCCCCGCGCGCCAAGGTTCTTGCGGATCGCTCCAATTATTGCGTCTCTGTCGCTCTGGCTGCTCATCGGCGTATATCCGCCTCGCGTATGCGTCGATTTTGCTCCAATTGCCACAGCTCGTGAAAACTCCGGCCCGCCGGTGCGGCCAGATCGCGGTGTTTGAGCCATTGCCCCGCCATTGGCAGCCAGCGGAAGTTGCCCCGCCTTTTGCCCCATTCTCCGAGAAGGCCGATCAAGGGCCCCATCACGCGACGGTAAAGTTGCGGACGCCTGGCGAGCCAGGACCATGCCTTGATGGACATGCGCTGTATCCGGGGGCTTTCGCCCTGCTCAAATTCCCGTTCGCGCCAGTGCCGCATCATCTTGGGTAGCGGGATTTTCATGGGGCACACCGCTTCGCAGCGGCCGCAGAATGAGGAGGCGTTTGGCAGATGCCCCGCTTCATGAACGCCAATCAGCGAGGGCGTCAGCACTGCGCCCATCGGTCCCGGATAGACCCAGCCATAGGCATGGCCGCCCACCGCGCCATAAACCGGGCAATGGTTTATACACGATCCGCAGCGAATGCAGCGAAGCATGTCCTGAAATTCCGCGCCCAGCATTTCTGAACGGCCATTATCGAGCAGCACGACGTGATAGGCTTCCGGCCCGTCCGGGTCGCCGGGGCGACGCGGTCCAGTCATGAAAGTTGTATACATCGAGATGTCCTGACCCGTGGCCGAACGTGCGAGCACGCGTAATATGCCGCTCACATCGGAGAGGTTCGGGACCAGTTTCTCGATCGTCGTCAGAACGATATGCACGCGCGGCAGTAAATGCGTCAGGTCGGCATTGCCCTCATTCGTTACGATGACCGAGCTTCCGGTTTCGGCTACGAGAAAATTGGCTCCGGTTATACCGACATCGGCCTTGACGAATTTGTCGCGCAGGATTCCGCGGGCTTCGGCGACAAGTTCTTCCGGTTTCGTCAATGAGCGGTCTTTGTCGAGGTCGAGATGCGTTCGCCGGAAATCGGCTTCAACCTGTTCGCGCGTCAAGTGAAAGGCTGGCGCGATAATGTGGCTGGGAACTTCCTTGCGGATCTGCACGATATATTCGCCAAGATCGGTTTCAACCGGCTGAAAGCCGGCGGCCTCAAGTGCGGGATTGAGGGCAATTTCCTCGGCCACCATGGATTTGCCCTTGGTGATCGTGTGCGCGCCCGCCTCCTTGCAAATGCCGAGGATCAGTTTGCGGGCCTGTTCCGGGGTGCGCGCCCAGTGTACGCGCCCGCCGGATTCGGTAACCTTCTGCTCGAAGATCTCAAGATACAGATCCAGATGCGCGAGCGTATGGTTCTTGATGTCCTTCGCCTGCTCGCAAAGTGCATCAAATTCAGGAAGCTCGCTGCGCGCCCGCGCCCGTTTGGACTGGAACCCTGAACGCGCCTTGGCCAGCGCACGCTGCAAGGTGCTGTCGGCGAGAGCCGCGGCGGCGTTCGGCTTAAAATTTGACGACGAGGGTTGCATGATGACGGTCATCCAGCTCTTTTGCGCTACGTGTTCGGTTTGCGCTCATGATTTATCTGCGCGACGCAATTGGCGGCGCGTCCAGCTCGCCTGCAAGAATTTCAGCGATATGGCGCACACGCATGGACGAGCCCTCGCGCGCGAGCTTGCCGGCGATGTTCATCAGGCAGCCGAGATCGCCTCCTGCGACGAGATCCGCCCCCGTTTCAGCAAGCGCCGCCGTCTTGGCCGAGACCATCGCATTGGAAATGTCGGGATATTTGACGGAAAAGGTTCCACCAAATCCGCAGCATATATCTTGCTGGTCAGCCTCGACAAGCGTAAGCCCCTCTACGGTGCGCAAGAGCGTGCGCGGCTGCGCGGCCGTGCCCATTTCACGCAGGCTGGAGCAGGAGTCATGATAGGTAACGCTGCCGGAAAACTTGGCGTGGACGGCGGATACGCGCAGCACATCGGTCAGGAAGGCGATCAGCTCGTAACATCGCAAGGCGAAAGCTGCGGCGCGTTCCGCCATGTCCGGCTCGTCTTCGAACAGCGCCGGATAGTGTTTCCGCAGCATTCCGGCGCATGAGCCGGATGGCGCGACAATGTAATCATATTTGTCGAAACTCTCGATAACCTGCCGGGCGATCTCCCTGGCGTCGGCGCGATCTCCCGAATTATAGGCGGGCTGTCCGCAGCAGACTTGCGCCAGCGGCGCTTCTACGATGCATCCCGCGCCTTCAAGAAGTTTGACCGCCGCAAAGCCGATCGAGGGACGGAACAGATCCACAAGACATGTTACAAACAGCCCGATGCGGGGCTGATCCGGAAGAGAGGTTGTCATGCCTTATTCATATGAGATCGCGACTTCGCCAGCAAGTCCTGGCGATGCATACCTATTCAGCGGCCTGAATGGTTGGCTGCACACGCCGAACCCGGTCGTCCGCGCCGAAATCGAGATCTCGGTCCCAATAAGGCGTGGCGCCGTAGCGCTGTGCAAGGAAGTCGACGAAGGTCTTGAGTTTGGCGGGAACATATTGCCGGCACGGGTAGACGGCGTAAACCGCGACGCCTGCATTTTCGCGATATTCCGGCAAAACAACACGCAGCTTGCCTGTGCGCAATTCGCGCGAAACGGCCCAGGTCGAGCGCAGGGCGATGCCCATGCCCTGCAGATTGGCTTCATGAACGAGCAAGCCGCAATTGGTGCGCAATCTCGATGCTGTCCGTATGGTTTCAGTCTTGCTGTTGGGCCCCAGCAATTTCCATACGCCGCGATGACCGGCTGTCAGGCAGACATGTCTTTGCAGATCGGCCAGCGTTTGTGGCGTGCCGTTTTTCTCCAGATATTCCGGTGTTGCGCAAAGCATGCGGCGGCAGGGGGCAAGCTTACGCGCGACAAGGCTTGAATCGTTCAGTTCGGCAATACGGATCGCCAGATCAACGGATTCACCGACAATATCGACCATCTCGTCGCGCAGGATGAACTCGATCGAGAGATCGGGATGGCGTTTCAGGAACTCGGGAAGAAACGGCGCAATATGCTCGCCCGCGAAGCCGACCGGAGCCGTTACACGCAGGAGGCCGCCTACCTTGTGATTGAGGGTCGACACGAACGCTTCCGCGTCCTCAATGCTGTCCAAGATCCCCGTGATCTTCTGGAAGAAGCCTTCGCCAGCTTCCGTCAGCTTGAGCTGACGCGTTGTACGCTGGAAGAGACGTGCGCCGAGCCGTTCTTCCATATGGCTCAAACGCTTGCTGATGACGGCTGGAGACAGGCCCAATTCCCGTCCGGCAGCAGACATGTTGCCAGCCGCAGCAATTCGGGCGAATATCTCAAGGTCGGAAATCGCTGTTACGGGCACGTTGATGTCTCCGGGTTTCCGGTTGCAATCCTCGGCATTCAGAGGAGGTTCAAGTTTGGCTGAGGACCACCTGAGTTTGCGTCGTGGTGTTAAATCTCACACTTTTCACGTACATTGCAAGCATGAGCGACAGATTTAATTAAAAAGCGGTCGGAAACGTTAGGAGTAGTAACGAAAATGTCCGGGATCTCTGTCATTAAGCCTCGAAGTGACGTCCTGAAGCGACAGGACGAGATTGTTTCCTCGCTCAAAGGGCTCTTGTCTGCACGCTCGCTCGTCATTGACGAGGCCGGGCGCCGCGCGTTCGAAACGGATGCGCTTACGGCATACAAAAGACTTCCCCTCGCTGTAGCGCTCCCCCAATCAAGCGAGGAAGTCGCGGATATATTGTGCTTCTGCAAATCCAACGATCTGCGGGTTGTCGCGCGTGGGGCGGGCACATCCTTGTCGGGTGGCGCATTACCGGCAGAGGATTCCCTGGTACTCGGCCTCTCCCGAATGAACCGCGTTTTAGAGGTCAATCTTGAGAGCCGGTACATACGTGTACAGACAGGTATAACGAATCTTGGCGTCTCAAACGCTGTGGCGGCATCCGGATTTCATTATGCCCCTGATCCGTCGAGCCAACTGGCCTGCACGATAGGCGGCAATGTCGGCATGAATTCAGGTGGCGCCCATTGCCTCAAATACGGGGTGACTGTTAACAATATTCTTGGCCTAAAGATGGTCACGATGAATGGCGACATCATTGAGTTTGGCGGCGCGCATCTGGACGGCGCTGGCTACGACTTTCTGCCCTTGATCATCGGCTCCGAAGGACAGTTCGGTATTGTCACCGAAGCGACGCTGCGCATCCTTCCGAAGGCAGAAAACGCCCGGCCGATGATGATCGGTTTCCAGAGCAGCGAAGCTGCCGGCGCATGCGTTTCCGCAATTATTGCGAGCGGCGTCCTGCCGGTCGCGATCGAATTCATGGACCGGCCCGCCATCAAGGTTTGCGAGGAGTTCGCCCAGGCTGGATATCCGCTTGATGTCGAGGCGCTGCTGATCGTGGAAGTGGAGGGCTCGAAAAGCGAAATCGAGGCGCTTCTCAAGAAGCTTGAGGACATTGCCTTGCAGCATGATCCCTCGGTCATCAAGCTCAGCCAGAGCGAGGAAGAGACCGCTGCGATCTGGAAAGGCCGCAAGGCCGCATTTGGCGCAATCGGCCGGCTGGCCGATTATTATTGTATGGACGGCGTTATTCCTCTGTCTACCCTGCCAGACGCGCTGAACCGGATCTCAGAGATCTGCCGAAAGCACAATTTACGTGTGGCGAATATTTTTCACGCAGGAGATGGAAATCTTCACCCCCTGATAATGTACAACGCCAATGATGCTGACGAAAAGATTCGAGCCGAGCGGTGCGGCGAAGAGGTGCTGGAGCTTTGCGTTGATCTGGGCGGCTGTCTGACGGGGGAGCACGGTGTTGGGATAGAAAAGCGCGAATTGATGCTCGCTCAGTTTAATTCTGCCGATCTAATTCAGCAGATGCGTGTTAAAAGTGTCTTCGACCCGGACTGGTTGTTGAATCCCGGCAAAGTCTTTCCACTCGAAACGCAGGAGAGCTATCTGTCCAGTGTACGCTAACGAAACCTATAGTCCTGCGGATGAGACCGAGCTTGCCGCTATGATCGTCCAGGCCGGGGAACAGGGCTTGCCACTGGAAATTTGTGGAAGCCGGACCAAGAGATGCATCGGCCGCCCGATGCAGACGGCTGGTCGCCTGTCGACGCGTGGCTTGAGCGGGATTACGCTTTATGAGCCAACCGAGCTTGTGCTGTCGGCGAAAGCGGGAACGCCGTTGGACGAAATCGAGGCGTTACTCGACGAAAGCGGCCAGGAGCTTGCCTTCGAGCCGAACCGCTGGGAAAATATGATGCTGACGCCTGCAGGTGCGCCAGCCAGCGGCGAAGCCCCGGCAACGATAGGCGGGATTTTCGCCACAAACAGCTCCGGACCGCGCCGCGTCCTTCGCGGCAGCGCGCGCGACCATCTGATCGGCGTCCGCGCGGTTAACGGGCTTGGTGAGATCTTCAAGTCGGGCGGGCGCGTGATGAAAAACGTGACGGGCTACGACCTCAGCCGCGGTCTGGCCGGAACATGGGGAACGCTTGCTGCGCTGACCGAGGTCACCATGAAGGTCATGCCGAAAGCGCCTGACACTGCCTCCATCATTATCCTCAACCTGCCTGATGAAGCCGCCGTCAACGCCATGTGCGCGGCGATGAAGCTGCCCTATGAGGTATCGGGTACGGTTCATTTGCCAGCCGAATTCGTTACGCGGCTGTCCAATCCCGATATTGCACAGCTTGGTGTTTCGATTACGGCTATGCGCATCGAGAATTTTCCGGCCGCCGTATCGCGCCGGATTGCAGAATTGCGAGAGAGGCTGAAACCATGCGGCGAGATATACCAGCTCGACCATGATCGTTCGCGCGGCTTCTGGACCGACATCCGCAATATGAGCTTTATCGGGCGGGGCGATGTTCCGGTCTGGCGTATTTCGATCGCGCCGGATCGTGCACCCGGACTTGTCAGGACGCTTCGCAATCATACGGATTGCCATATCGCCTATGAGTGGTCCGGCGGATTGATGTGGCTGGAACTGCCGCCCTCGACCGATGCGGGCGCGACGATTATCCGGCGCGTCATTGCCGAATTCGAAGCCGACGCCATGCTGGTGCGCGCCGGGCAGTCTGCGCGCGCCGCCGTCGAAGTCTTCCATCCTTTGACGGACGCAAATATGGCTTTGATCCGGGGCATGAAAGAGGCCTTCGATCCCAAACGCATTCTGAATCCGGGACGGATTCATGCCGGCATCTGACTGTAAACCGTTATTCAGGCTGATCACGCGCGCCGATCAGTTCAGGAGAGCTTATGGAAACGCATTTTTCGCTTGAACAGCTTGCCGATCCGGCGATCAGCGAAGCCAATGACATATTGCGCAAATGCGTGCATTGCGGATTCTGCACGGCGACCTGCTCCACCTATGTCCTGCTCGGCGATGAACGCGACAGTCCGCGCGGGCGGATCTATCTTATCAAGGACATGCTGGAAAATAGCCGCCCGGCGACGGATGAAGTTCGCCATCATGTCGATCGCTGTTTGAGCTGTCTGTCCTGTATGACGACCTGTCCGTCGGGTGTCGACTACATGCATCTGGTGGATCTGGCGCGCGTCAGGATCGAGGAGACCGCCGACCGTCCGTTAAAAGACCGTCTGATGCGGCGTCTCGTGCAGCGCGTGCTTCCCTTTCCGTCGCGCTTTCGCTGGTCGCTGTTGGGTGCGGGGCTCGCGAAGCCATTTGCTCCGCTGCTTCGCGCGTTCGGGTTGAAAGAGCTGGCTGTCATGATCGGAATGGCTCCCGGCGGGTTGGGGAGATATGCGAAACATTCTGCGCCGGGTGTTTATCCGGCCAAGGACAAACGCGTTGGACGGGTTGCGTTGCTTTCGGGGTGCGCACAACAGGTTTTGCGGCCGCAGATCAACGATGCGGTCATCAATCTGCTGAACTCTCAGGGAGTGGAGGTTGTCTTTGCGCCCAAGGAGGGGTGTTGTGGCGCACTCGTCCATCATATGGGACAGGAAGAAGCCGGACGCGAATTCGCGCGTAACAATGTTGACGCATGGGAAGCGGTTATGGCGCAGGAGCCGCTCGATGCAATTCTGGTTTCGGCATCAGGCTGCGGGACGACGATCAAGGATTACGGTCATTTGCTGGCGCGCGACCCCGCCTATGCCGAACGCGCTGCGCGCATCAGCGCTATGGCGCAGGACATTACCGAATATTGTTCCGATACGCTCGATCTTCGTGCGCCGCAAGGATGGTCGGATATTCGTGTCGCATATCATTCCGCCTGTTCGATGCAGCACGGGCAGCGCGTCGTCGAACAGCCGCGCCGCCTGCTGCGCGATGCAGGCTTTTCGGTTGCTGAAATCGCCGAGGGGCATATTTGTTGCGGATCTGCCGGGACCTACAATATTTTCCAGGCGGAGCTGGCTGGAGAGCTGCGTGAACGTAAGCTTGATAATATTGCGGCGACAAAGCCCGATTGTGTCGCGACCGGCAATATTGGCTGCATCACCCAACTCGCATGCCGTGATGCTCCGCCCGTCATTCACACCGTTGAATTGCTGGATTGGGCCTATAACGGCAATTGCCCCAGGGAACTGACGCATCTGCGGGGGAGGATGCGTATGCTCAAGGAGCAGCTCGGCGAGCGGAGGACGGCGGCCGCGTGATCTGGATGATTGTTGCGATGGGGGCATGGCGATCGGAGACGGTCGTTTCGTTTCCCGTGCCCTGCGCTGGCGAGGCCAACCAGTAAATGAATTTCCGCTTTAGGTCGCCGGAGTGTTTACCGGGATTAGCTGCAGCGCTTAATCTCTTTATTCAGGTATCTGATTTGTTCGAAAACCGGTACCCAGTTTTCAGTCCGACGCTCTAATTCTGGAGCCACTGCTTCAAGCCGTCAATCTTGACGCGGGCGGTAACCAGCCCTCCGTCAAGCGCCTGCTTGTACCATTGAAAAGCGGTTGCGGGATCGGGTTTGCCCGTCTGGATCGGCAATTTCTCGAAATAGCTGGGATCATAGGAACGGCCCATCGCCAGCGCTGCTTCCGGATTGCCATTGGCGACGGCCTGTTCATAGAGCCGGCGCGCGCCCAGAATGTCGCCTTCGCGCATCAGCTTGTTGCAGTCACGGATAAGAAGCTGCGTCAGAGGGTCCGTATCGATTTCCGGCGTCGCTTCAGTAACTTCAACAAGTTGGTTTGCTTCCTCGCTGGTTCCGCTCAAGGCTGCGACGCTGGTTTCGGGAGGGGACGTCTGTTCCGACCGTTTCGGCGCTTCATCGATGGTCAGTTTGAAGGAGATAGGATCGGACATCGGCGTTTGCGCATCATCCTCCAAAAGCTGAATCTCGATATCGAATGTGCCGGTCAGCGCTTCCGGCGCCGATACCGTCAGCGTATCGAGGCGTGCAGGGGGCAGCAGCCATTGGCCGGCACCGACATCGATGCCGGTGGACAGCTTGTAATTTTCATCCAGCCCCTTGAGACTGATCAGCGCCGCTTCCTTTCCGGCTTCGGCGGAAAGCTTGATGCTGAGCGGTATGTCCGTTCCGGGCAGGCCGGCCACATCGAAAGCATTTAGCGGTTTTTCCGGTTCGGGCGCTGCGGCCGGGGCTGCGGGCTCTACCCGACTTGGCTCGACCGCGGCTGAGCGGGTTTCCGGAGCAATCGGGGGGACGTTCGGCCCTGGAATGGCTGTTTCCGAGGTCGCCTGAGAGCTGACGACCGCCGTTCCATCATTGCCGTCGCCGTCAAGCCTGTCGATGACCTTGGGGGCAGAGAGCGAGGCCGAAACCGTGGGCTCATTATCCTCAACGAACGAATTGAAAACGAAAACCGCCAACACGCCAGCCAGCGCAATGCCGCCAATAAGCCCAAGACCTGCTGCACCAAGCAAATGGCTGCTGTCAGGCGAGCCGACCGCAAGACTTTCCGGCGTTGGCGCTGTGGTCGGCATCGGAGCAGGGTACTGACCGGGTTGCGGCGCAGGACCGGCGCTGGTTACGAAAGATGGTGGCGTCCAGTCCGGGTCATCGTCAAAATTATCAAAATTTTTCTGTTTTTTGTCCTCTTGGGACTCAAAATAACCTGCCCCGCTATCCAGGTTGGATGCTCCATAGCCAGAGTAATCATCCTGCTGCTGCGCATGTGGTTCCTGCTGGCGTTCGGTCGCCGCGCGGCGATTGCTGTACAGATAATCCAGCACTGTTTCGGATTCTGCTTCGACATGCGACTGCGGGGCAGGGCTGGCGTCGTCTTCATCGTCCCAGTAAGCGCCTTGAGATGCCGCTTGAGCGGCAGCGTCCTGTCGCAGGGATTCAGCAACGCTGAATTGCCCGAAATCGGGCACAGCCGGTTCGTTTGCCGGTTCGCTGCTCTCATTGCCGTATACGTTTTTGAGAGCAGACTGCACGGCGTCAGCTATGGAATCCTGTTCATCAGACTCATAATCGTCGATGGGGTCGTCATAGGCGACCGGCGCGGAATCCAGAAAGTCGTCCAAATCGCTATCTTCAGCTCCGCGAAGCAGCTCGGACGGCTCAATTTCACTCGATACCGGCAACTCGGGCGGATCGAATTCGTTCGATGTGATGTTCGAGGCTCTTGGTATGGCGTTGCCAGGAAAAGGCATGACATTGGCCTGAAGCTCTTCCTCAGGAGGTTCATTCTGAATGACCTCGAAGAGCTTCTCAGGTTCTTTTTCCTGGATATCGGCGACCTTGAGAGGCTCTTTATCCGGTAAATCAGCGAACAACTCCAGGTCATCGTCCTGATTGCCGGTCTCGCTAACGGTTTCTATTTTCTGATTGCCTGCGGCAGTTAAAGTTTCGTCTGCGGAGATATCGGCGAGGGTTTGTGGTCCTTTTTCCGGGATATCATCAGCGGTTTCGCTCGTCTCGGCGGTCTTGTCCGGCGTGGACGCTACAATGACGGACGCCTTGCTTTCCCAGCCCGTACCATCGCCAAGGGGCATATCCAGATTCGCCTCAACCTCGGCGATCGTATCCTGAGGAGGCTCTTTCTTTACGTAACTGTCCTTGGCGAAAGGATCAGGCAGATTATCCTCAGGGAAGCCGTAATTCGGCATTCCGTAATCACGCTCATTGTCGGAAAAGAGCGACTTGGAGTCCTTGCCGTCGGATGCGGAGGGCAGTTTGCTGAGAGATGATTTTTTCTCGTCGCTGTTCATAGCAAGACGCCCCTTACTCGATGATTTCTGAAGTGTATCTCGGACATTCCGATTTGTTGCGCCACGATCCACCCGCAGCACGCTAGCTGATACCAGCGTAGACCGTCTTTGAAAAGACTTTCGCGCTTGTGCCGCTGTGCGGCATCAGGCCGATCCATAGGCTCACTAAAGTACATCGCAGTTTCGTGTCCGGTCTTGCCCCCACAACGTCTCGGCCCGATATCGATCAAGGGCCTGCGAAACGCTGAACAACTTTTTTCGCCGGCAATCCATGGCATACAAGCTTTGTTCTAAGCCATTTTGCTTCTTTGCGGAAGCGTATCCATTCATTGCAGCGCTACCATATACAGCGAAACGGTCGAATTTGCGGTCTTAGCCCATTTGTTACCAAACTAGACGCGATAATTCTGACCGGGTCGTTACAATTTTCCGTTAATGCCATAGTTTGAGGTTTGTCTCAAATTGCGTTTGACACTTTTGTGATGATACAGAATTTCGCATTAACGCACCTATTCGGGTCGAGATGTCGGTTAAGAAGAATAAAAGACTAAATTATGACAAAAAAAGGCTGAACAGCTCCTGTCCGGGAACGAATGCGACTTATTTTAATGTCAAATTCTGAATTTATGCAGGACTCTCGGTCAAATGCTTGAGAAAAAACGAAGAATGCCAACCATGCCGACTGGCGTCAGGGTCTATGCTGTCGGCGATATTCATGGTCGCCTCGACAATCTCAAGACATTGCTCGGCATGATCGAGGATATCGAAGAGGCATTGTCCGCCGACCGCGCAATCCTTGTATTTCTGGGGGACTATGTCGATCGCGGAGCGGAAAGTTCCGGTGTTATCGAGCATTTGCTGAACGGGCTTCCCGACCGCTTCGAAAAGGTCTTTTTACGCGGAAATCATGAAGAGATGATGCTGCAAGCCCTTGGAGATATTGAATTTTTTGATTTCTGGGCGTCGAATGGCGGGATTGCGACCGCGCGGTCATACGGAGTTGATATTCCGGATGGAACCCGGCTGCATGAGCTGGACGTTCAGTCGATCCAACAGCAGCTTGTGGATCTGGTGCCACAGTCGCATAAGGATTTTCTCAAAGCTCTGCCGATCAAGGCTGAGGCCGGGGACTATCTGTTCGTGCATGCGGGGGTGCGGCCAAATGTTCCGCTTGATGCCCAGATCGACAGGGATTGCCTGCTGATAAGGGATGAATTCCTTAACTATAAGGGGAATTTCGGCAAGGTCGTCGTTCATGGCCACACACCGGTGCGCGAGCCGGAAAGCCTGCATAACCGGGTTGGCATCGATACCGGAGCGTTTCAGACCGGGTGTCTGACCGCTGTGTGTCTTGAGGATCAGTCCCGCAGGTTTATTTCGACCAACACCAACGCCCGGCGTGACCGCGAAGACATTATGCTTGCTGCGCAAAGGTCGGAACGGTAACAATCGATATATACAACTGAATATAACGGCCGGGGAAGCGACATGCTGAACGGAAATGTTCACTGGCATAAAGGCGCGAGTTGCTTGCTCATTATGGCTGTTTGCGCCTGGGGCGTGATGGTTGGCGCCAACAAGGCGGATGCCGGTGAGGTCAGGGTTGCGGTTGCTACGAATTTTACACAGCCCGCCAAGGAAATCGGCGGCGCGTTCGAGATGACGACCGGCCACAATGTTATCTTCAGTTTCGGCTCTACCGGACAACTCTATGCGCAGATCACGCAGGATGCGCCATTCGATGTTTTTCTTGCCGCGGATCAGGAGCGCCCGAACAGAGCGGTAGACGAAGGATTCGCCATCAAGAGCAGCCTCTTTACCTATGCCAAGGGGCGGATCGCGCTGTTCAGCAGGGCCAGCGATCTGATTGGCGGCGAAGCAATGCTCAGCGACACGCGTTTCAGCAAGCTCGCCATAGCCAATCCGCTGACGGCTCCCTACGGTGCTGCCGCGGTTGAAGTCCTGAACGGGCTGGGCGTTTACGACGCGCTCGCACCCAGGATCGTCAAGGGCAATAATATTGCCCAGACCTATCAGTTTGTGGAAACGGGTAATGCCGAAATCGGCTTCGTCGCCCTGTCGCAGATTGCACTTCATGCAGAGGGATCGCGCTGGATCGTGCCGGAAGAGATGCATGCGGCGATTGCGCAGGATGCGGTGCACTTGATAAGGGGCCGGGAGAACGAAGCGGCCGCCGCATTCATGAAGTTTTTGCGCGATGATGCGGCTCAAGCGATTAAAGAGAAATATGGCTATGGTGCGGGAAGCGGACCATCAAGCTAATCCATGCTCGAATATGCTGAACTCTGGGCGCCAATCCGTCTGACCCTCGAATTGGCCACGATCACCACGGTCCTGCTTTTGCTGATCGGTACGCCGATCGCATGGTGGCTGGCGCGCTCCAAAGCATGGTGGAAGGAAGCTGTGGCGACGTTGGTCGCCATGCCGCTCGTGCTGCCGCCGACCGTGCTTGGCTTCTATCTGCTCATAGCGCTGGGGCCTGACGGGCCGGGCGGCTGGGTTGCCGGGCTGTTCGGCGGCCGCTCGCTCGCCTTTACCTTTGAAGGCCTGGTCATCGGTTCCGTGTTCTACTCCATGCCGTTTGTCGTGCAGCCGATCCGCAACGCCTTTGAAGCGCTGGGCGACCGCGCCCTGGAAGTCGCAGCCACATTGCGCGCCTCGCCCTGGGACCGCTTCTGGTCGGTCGCCTTGCCATTGGCGCGGCCGGGGCTGCTGACCGGCGCGGTGCTTGGCTTTGCCCATACAATCGGTGAATTTGGTGTTGTGCTGATGATCGGTGGGAATATTCCCGGCGAAACCAAGGTACTGTCCGTTGCGATCTACGAATATGCAGAAACGCTGCAATGGACGAAGGCGCATATTCTTGCGGGCGGCATGGTTCTGTTTTCCTTCACGGTTGTTCTGGCGATGATGCTGATCGAGAAGCGGATGGCCAGGTCGGGGGAATGATGGATGATGAACAGCTCATTTGCGCCGCGTTGAAAGGGCGTCTTGGCGCGTTCGGTCTGGATGTCCGCTTCAGGACGCCAATGCGCGGGGTGACGGGGGTTTTCGGGCCATCCGGATGCGGCAAGACGACCATATTGCGGTGTCTGGCCGGACTGCAAAGGATCCCCGGGCAGCTGTCGATTGGCGGGGAGGTCTGGCAGGATGACACTGAAGGCGTTTTTCGCGCGCCGCATCGCAGGGAGGTTGGCTATGTGTTTCAGGAGCCGAGCCTGTTTCCGCATCTGTCGGTTCGCGACAACCTTCTCTATGGCGCGCGGCGTGCGGCGAGCCGCGGCGTCACACAGCAGATCAGGGAAGACGAAATCGTCGCCCTGCTGGGGATAGGAGACCTGTTGACGCGCGGGCCGCAAGTGCTCTCCGGCGGAGAGCGCCAGAGGGTGGCCGTCGGACGCGCCTTGCTGTCACAGCCGCGTCTTCTGCTGATGGATGAACCTCTTTCGGCGCTCGACCGGAACGCCAAACAGGAAATTCTGCCCTATTTCGAGGCGCTTCATGCGCATCTCTCCATCCCGGTCATCTATGTCAGCCATGATTTCGGGGAACTCCAGCGGCTGGCTGATACTCTCATTCTGATCGACGATGGTCGTGTGACAGCGTCAGGCTCGTTGGAGGCGCTTCAGGCCAATCCCGATTTGCCCTTGCTGCATGCGCCCGACGCAGCGGTCACGATAGACGGTGAGATCACCGCGCTTGACAGCAGCTATGCGCTGACCACTGTCGCGATCGCGGGCGGACGGCTGGTGCTGCCCGGTATTCTGGGCGAGGCCGGGGAGAGACGGCGTGTGCAGATCAAAGCGTCCGGCGTCAGCCTTTCCCTGTCACCTCCCGCATCCACGACTGTTCTCAACAATCTGCCGTTTCGGGTTGTCTCCATTACGCCCCATCACAAAGACCCCTCGCAAGTCAGCATTATCGGCGCTGTGGGAGAGGATGGGCGCGGCGCCCGCATCATTGCGCGCATTACAAGAAAATCGCAGGAAACGCTTGGACTTGCTCCCGGCGTCAGCGCATTCGCCCAGATCGAGACGACTTCGCTTGCCGCATCGCCGATTGCGCAAACTGATTGATCTGGCGTCAGGTTGTCGAGTCCGGCTTCGTCTGCCGCGCGGCGTGCGTGATCGCCAGCAGATCTTCCGAACATCCGTTCGCGGCATCTCGTTCGATCCGTCTATATCGCTGGATGATCTCCCGTCCCAGCTCGGTTACGGCGGCGCCGCCTCCGCCCGATCCGCCCATCTGCTTGACGACAAGCGGTGTGGTGAAGGCGCGGTTCGCTGAGTCGATCAGCATCCAGGCCCGGCGGTAAGACATTCCCATGACGCGCCCCGCCGCCGAAATCGAGCCGAGCTGGTCGATCAGTTCCATGAGCCTCACCTTGCCGGGGCCGATAAAATCGCCGCTTGCAAGATTGACCCGAATGAACAGCGCCGACTTCGCGTCGGCCGCATCTGAGTCGTTCTGATCAACCGGGGCGTCTGTGTCTTTTGTCTTTTTCGTCATCGATCATTGTCTGTATTCGTCACCGCTTGCCCAGCGTCATAGCACAAGCTTGCTCCTTGTCCTTATGGCTCCTTGACGCGACAACAAAAAACTATAAAACTAGTTTTATGGATATTTATCTGAAACCCCTCGAAATCGAGGAAGCCGCGCAAGGGTTTGCAGCCATTGGGTCCGAAGCGCGGCTGGAAGTGCTAGGCACGCTGGTGCGCGCAGGCGATCAGGGGCTAACCATCGGCGATATTCAGAGCCGGACCAATATGGCCGCCTCAACCCTCGCGCATCACTTGAAATTTCTGAAATCGGCCGGCCTGGTCGAACAGGAGAAACTCGGCCGCAGCGTGATCAACCGCGCCGCCTTTCCGCGTCTTGAAGCTCTGGCCGGATACATACTGAAAGAATGCTGCGCCGATGAAATCGGCAATTGTGGAGAACATCATGAGTGATATGGTTGAAACGTCGGGCTCGCGTTTCGTCAATCTGGGGCCGTGGTTGACGACGCCCTGGACGATTTCCATTGGCGCTTTGCTAGCCGTCCTGGTTTTCGACACGGCGAATTCCGGCGCGATTGCCGAAATTGCCGCAAGTGCGTTCGCCGGGACGCTGCCTTACATCGCCCTTGCGGTTCTGCTGATTGCCTGGTTGAAAGCGGCCGGCGCTGATGCAGTCATCGGAGAGGTGTTCAAGGGCCGGGAAAACCGCGCAATCGTTCTTGCCGCGACGTTCGGTGGACTGGCACCCTTCTGCTCCTGCGAAGTCATCCCGTTCATTGCCGGGTTGCTCGCGGTCGGCGCGCCGCTTTCCGCAATCATGGCGTTCTGGCTGTCCTCGCCGCTGATTGATCCGCCTACGCTTGTGATCACGGCGAGCGCGCTTGGCTGGCCCTTCGCCGTCGGCAAGGCGGTTTCGGCGGTCGCATTGGGGCTGTTTGGCGGGTTCGCCGTCAAGGCGATGATTGCGGGCGGATTCTTTGCTAATCCTGTTCGCGAGCGTGTTTCGAAGGGCAGTTGCTGCTCGTCCTCAGCTGTGCCTCCGATCTCCAATGAAAAGCCGGTTTGGAAGTTCTGGCGGGAGGAACCGCGCAACGACGTATTCCGCACCGAGCTGGTTGAAAACGCGCTGTTTCTCGTTAAATGGCTGGTGCTGGCCTATGTGCTGGAAGCCTTGCTGATTACCTATGTTCCCGCATCGATGATTGCGGGCGCCGTCGGCGGCGAAGGCGTCATCTCCGTCGTGATCGCCGCGCTTGTCGGCATACCGGCCTATCTGAACGGCTATGTCGCACCGCCCCTGGTAGCGGGGCTTATGGATCAGGGCATGAGCACGGGGGCGGCAATGACCTTCATGGTTGCCGGCGCTGTGAGCTGCATTCCGGCTATGGCCGCGGTCTGGCCGCTTGTCCATCGCGCGGTGTTCGCGGCCTATCTCGGTCTTGGGGTGGCAGGAGCGATCATGTCGGGTTTGATCTTCCAGGCAATCGTTTGAGGCGCGCGAAATGCAGGTTGCTGTTGAAGTAACGGTCGCAACCGCGGGCAGGGCAGGGCATCGCATGCTCGCGCCCTGCGGCATGCCGACCCCGCATCAGACACCGCTTGGTTTTTCCGTAAGCGGAGGGTCATTCGAGCTGACCGGAGAAACGGGAACCGGACAGATGGCCGCGCTCGTCACTTGCGGCGATGTTGCCTCTGTCTGTCTGCGCTACAGCTATGCCGCGGAGGGCCCCGGATATCCGGAGAACCTGTTCCGGCACCGGCCCAACCGCTACACCAAGGCTGCCGATGCGGTGATACAGGATGCGCGCTACGTTGCAGAACACGCAAATGGCAGCCGCGAAGCGGTTGCTGCGATTGTCAATGATGTCGCCATGAGGTTTACCTATGGCCATCCGGAACGGCGCTACTATGATGATCACGACGAAATCCCGCATCTTGGCTGTGGGCTGGCGGAAGGGTCATGCGTTGACATAAATGCCTATCTCATCGCGTCTCTGCGGTCTGCCGGTTTCGAGGCGGGCTATGTGGTCGGCTATTTCTTTCCGGAAGAAAAACATGGCAGCTGTGATGACCGGCACTGCTGGGTTGTTACCCGCCATGAGTGTGAAGTGCTTGAATGGGACATCGCGCATCATCTCAAACTCGGCAAAAGCGAGATCGGTTGCGGGCTCAATCCCAAGCCCGGCTCGCGTGTTGCAATCGCTCACTCGATGGGGTTGGACTTCCCCGCTCTCGGTATCCGGACGCTCAAACTGCTGGCGGAACCTGTCTGGATCGGAGATGATGGCCGCATTGAAGACGCTGATGTAACGATCCGGATGCAGTTCAAAGGATAAGCAAATGACGATAGTGCGGTCGATCGAGAAACTTGAGGCCATTTATGGCCGACCCGCAAAGACCTCTATCGTCAAGGAAGTCGCTTCGATCACCCCCGCCTATGCGAAGCTGATCGAAGCGTCTCCGTTCGTGGCGCTTGCAACGGTCGGGCCGGAAGGGCTCGACTGCTCTCCGCGCGGCGAAGCGCCTGGCGTCGTCCGGATCCATGACAGCAAGACCCTTATGTTGCCGGACAGGCGCGGCAATAACCGCGTCGATTCTCTTCGCAACATCATCTGTGATCCGCGCGTCGCGCTGCTTTTCCTGATCCCCGGTTCGGGTACGACCATGCGCGTGAACGGCCGGGCCGAAATCTCGGTCGATCCCGACGTGCTTGCCTCATTCGCGGTTGACGGGCAGGAACCTCGCTCCGTGATAATCATCCGCGTCGAGACGGTGTATTTCCAGTGCGCCCGTGCCATCGTCCGTTCCTATCTGTGGAAACCGGAAAAATATCCCGACATATCCGGGCTGCCGACAATCGGCCAGATTCTCGCCGATCTCAGTCATGGCGAAGTTGGCGGGGACAGTTACGACCGGGAATGGTCAGACCGCGCGGCGCGGACGCTTTGGTAGGTTTGCGCTTATCCGGTCTCGGAAACCGAGGCGACATAGCGCTCGATAACGCCCCCCGGTTCTCCGTCGGCCTGAACGAGGCCATCGCCGATCAGGATGGCCCTGTCATACCCGGCAATGACATCAAAATCGTGCGTAATGGTGATGAAGGTTTGCGACAGCTCATTCATGAGGGCCTTGAGGCGCCTCTGCGCGGCCAGATCGAGCGAATTCATGGGTTCGTCGAAAATGATGTATTTCGGCTCCATGATCAGCACCGAGAGCAGGGTTAACAGTTTCTGCTCGCCTCCGCTCAGCAGATGGGCGGGCGCATGGCGTTTATGCGTCAGCTCATGCGCAGCAAGCATGGCGTCGACCCGCCCGGCGATTTCCGTTTTCGGAAGGTTCATGTTTTCCAGCCCGAATGCGAGATCTTCCTCGACGGTCGGCATGACGATCTGGTGTTCGGGGTTCTGGAACACATAGCCGACCAGTTTGCGAACTTTTGCGCCCTCGGTGCGCGCGGAAATGCCATCCACGAGGACCTCGCCCGCGCTCGGGACCAGCAGGCCGTTCAGCATTCTCGCCAGCGTGGTTTTACCTGAACCATTGCCGCCAATGATCGCTATGCGTTTCTCGGTCAGTTCCAGCGATATGCCGCGCAGAACCGACAAGCCGTCATAGGAGTGGTTGACATTGCGGATTTCAATCATGATGTCGTTAATTCCATTCGCTGGCCGAGTGACTGGCAAATTGCCGTGAACAGTTCCTTATGCGAGCGAACAATGCAATAGTGCAGTATCTTTACATCCTAAAGGTTGGTCCCGGATTCAAAGCTTTATGTCGGACAATCTGTTTCCCACGCTTGAGCATGATCATAATTGCTGCGTCGATATGGCCGTCGGTAAGGCGCGGGAAATTTGCAGGGACAAATCCGTCAAGCTTACGCCGCTGCGCGAAGCGGTCTTTCGTGTTCTGCTTTCGTCTCACAAGGCGCTGGGCGCTTACGATATCATCGAAAGCCTCAAATCTGAGGGACGCGAGGTTGCGCCGATTTCGGCCTACAGAATTATTGAGGTGCTTGTCGATACCGGACTTGTGCACAGGCTTGAAAGCAAAAACGCTTATTTTGCCTGCCTTTCCGAGCATGATGACGAAAGATCGCTGCTGATTCTGATCTGTGAAGGCTGCGCACGTGTGGCCGAGGCTGATGCCCATGAGGCAGGGAAGGTGATCGCGGATCTGACGCGCTCCAGCGGTTTTCGGGTTAACAATACCGTTCTTGAAATACATGGCTACTGCGCTGAATGCGGCAATAAGCGCACTGCCACAGGCAGTTAAGCAGGCCGTATTTATTCAACGCGATCTGGCTTTTGTCATTACTCTCTATTAATTGGTATTTAAAGTGACCGGATCGTTTCTGATTGGGAGAAGCCATGCTTCATCAAATCGCGCCGCGAAAGCAGACTGTCAGCGTCAATGTCGGCGGTGTCCTGATCGGTGGCGGGGCGCCTGTCGTCGTGCAATCTATGACGAATACGGATACGGCCGACATCGACAGGACAGCAATCCAGATCGCCGAACTGGCGCGGGCGGGTTCGGAAATCGTCCGTATCACGGTCGATCGTGATGAGGCGGCAGCGGCGGTTCCCCATATTGCTGAGAAGCTGGAGGCCTGGGGCGTCAACGTCCCGATCGTGGGCGATTTTCACTATATCGGGCACAAACTGCTGACCGATCATCCGGCCTGCGCGGAAGCCCTGCATAAATACCGCATCAATCCGGGCAATGTCGGCTTCCGCGAAAAGCGCGACCGGCAATTCTCCGACATCATCGAAATTGCGCTGAAATATGACAAACCGGTTCGGATCGGCGTGAACTGGGGCAGTCTCGATCAGGAACTCTTGACGAAACTGATGGATGAGAACGCTGCCTCGCCTGCGCCGAAAGATGCGCGCGCCGTTCTTCATGAAGCGATGGTGCAGTCCGCGATCCTGAGCGCTCAGCGTGCTGAAGAAATTGGCATGGGCAGGGACAAGATCATCCTATCGGCGAAAGTCAGCTCGGTGCAGGATCTTGTCAGTTGCTATGCGATGCTTGCCGAGCGTGGCGATTATGCGTTGCATCTCGGGTTGACCGAGGCGGGGATGGGCACGAAGGGGATTGTCGCTTCGACGGCTGGAATCGGCATTCTGCTGCAGCAGGGTATCGGCGATACGATTCGCGTTTCTCTGACGCCTGCGCCCGGCGAGGCCCGCACGCGTGAGGTCGAGGTCGCCCAGCAGATTTTGCAGGTGATGGGGCTGCGGTCATTTGTGCCGGTCGTGGCGGCCTGTCCGGGCTGTGGGCGCACGACAAGCACGCTGTTTCAGGAACTGGCGTCCGACATTGAGAACCACATTGCCGCCAGCATGCCGGAATGGCGCAAGATCTATCCCGGTGTGGAAACGCTCAATGTCGCCGTGATGGGCTGCATCGTGAATGGTCCCGGCGAATCCAAATTTGCCGATATCGGCATCAGCCTGCCTGGAACCGGCGAAAGTCCCGCCGCCCCGGTCTTTATTGATGGCAAGAAAGCGCTGACGCTTCGCGGCCCGAAACTCGCCGACGATTTCAAGAAGCTCGTGCAGGACTATATTGAGCAACGTTTCGGCCGCAAGGAAAAGCCCGCCGAGGCACAGGCCGCCGAATAGCATCGGACCGAAAAGTGGATACCGGTTTTCGGACAAATCCGATGCTTCAGCAAAAGAGCATCGGACCGAAAAGTGGGCACCGGTTTTCGATCCGACGCGTGGATAAAGAGATCGAGCGTCTCCGCCGTGACTGGTTAACGGTCTGGCGCTTCACAGCTAGTCCAGATATTGGACCTCGTTCTTCAGCCTTTCGGGAACGGATATGCCGAAGGATGCCGCTGCTTTTCTGTTGATCAGAATAGTTGGTTTCATCGGAACGGAGTCAACTTCCAGCGCGGTGCCATTTTCGAATATTGCCAGCGCGAGTTTGGCTGCGGATTGTCCGCGTTCGGTATAGTTGGATGTCAGTCCGGCCACGGCTCCCTTACTAATCAGAATTGGCGTGGCCGCAAAGACCGGGACATTGAGCTTCAAGAGCGCAGCCATCAATTCCGATGACTTCGAAACGATAAGGCTGTCGCTGGGTAGCATGATTGCGGAGATCTTTTCCTGATTGCCAAAAGCTCTGGCGACCTGTTTTGCAACGTCTTCCTGTGCGTTTAGCCGCATGAAGAACGCTTTGCCACCGCGTGAGGTGATTTCCCTGTTGGCGACGTCCCAAGCATCTTGAGAGTTCTTTTCGCGCGGATTGAATACAAATCCGATTGCGTCCAGGGAAGCAAGGGCTTCGACCAAGTCGATTTGTTGCAGGATGGTAGATGACACGGCAAGACCGGCGCGGTTCCAGCCCTTGTTCTCATAGCTATCGACCAGTTTTGAGCGGACGGGATCTGAAACGATGTTGAAAACCAGCGGAACCTTATCCTTGGTCGCCTGATGGGTTGTCTTCGTGACGGTTGTCCCGAAAGTGTAGATCAAATCGTATTTTGGGAGAGCGTCGGCGTTCTGACGTAGATAATTTGCAAGATTG
>JAHQVI010000228.1 GCA_019634405.1 Hyphomicrobiales bacterium | reverse complement strand
TGTTAACCTCATTTAATAGTTTTCGATATTTTTCTTTGTGTTCATCAAGAAAATTCGTGACTTCATTGCTGACAATATAACTGTCATAATCTGACATGGCACCCCTTAACGCCCTTCTTCTTAGTTTGGAATTATTTGCGTGAGAAAATGATCAAAATTCGAATAGCATTTCATATCTCAAGCACAATATGTGTTATTTAAAGCAAAATATTCAGTTTTTCTCAATAGATTGATTAAATATCGTTTGAATATTATTATTTAATTCAGATTTTCCGATATTTGGATAGTCTATCTCAGAAATGGCTTTAACGTCTCGCCGTGACTGCTGGTTTGCCTCACGCAGCCAAAGGCAAGTGGCGCTGTCATGGTCGCCGTTATGCCAACCATCCGTTTGCGCTGAACGGTGATTTTCGCTGTTGATGTTGCAAGCTGCAGATGTCTGGCCTCGACTGGCAAGACATCACCGCAAGCCCGGGCGACCGCTTCACTGCGGCCCGCAATTCCTTCTCGCGCCAACAAGGATCCCCGGTAAAGGCCTTACGTCGCCCGCGGCCAAGTCAGGCCTTCCCGCCCTCGTTCTCCGAGATCTCTTCCTCGCGGACATTGCGCAGCTCAAACCAGAGGGCGTTGAGGATGCCGACCGTTGCGGCCAGACCCAATCCGAGCATCCAGGCGAAATACCACATTGTTCTGTTCCTTCCCTTCTGCTGCTCAGTAAGCCGACGATCCGGATTTTTTGACCTGATCTTCCGTTACCTTGCCCCAAAGCACCTTGTAGACCCATGCCGTGTAGACCAGCACAATTGGCAGGAAGATTGCGGTTGCGATCAACATGTTTCGCAAGGTGGCCTGGCTCGACGAGGCGTCGAATACGGTCAGCGAATGGCTTGGATTGGTGGTCGAGGGCAGGATGAATGGGAACATCGAAAGCCCGACGGTTGAGATGATGCTGATGATGGCCAGTTTCGAGGATATCAGCGTCACGCCCTCCCATCGCTTGATGAAACCGAAAGCGACGAAAAGCGGGAGGACGATTCCCAGAGCCGGGGCGAGTATCAGGATCGGCGTCGCCTTGTAATTGGCAAGCCATGCGCCGGTGGAGACAATCACCTCTTTCCTCAGCGGATTTGACGGTCCGTCTGTCGGCAGTTCCGAAACCAGCTCATAGCCCGAGAACGCTCCCAGATAGACGAATGCTCCGCCAAGTGCGAACAGCACCGACGTCAGCAGGGCGGCAAGCGAACCATAGCTTCGGGCGCGCTCCGCAACCGCTCCGGCGCTTTTGAAGGTTAACCAGGCCGCGCCATGCATTACAAGCATGGTCAGTGAGACGATGCCGCAGAACAGCGCCGCCGGATTAAGCAAGCCGAACAGGGTGCCCTCATAGATGGGGCGTAAGTCATTTGTGAAATGATAGGGCACGCCCATCATTGCATTGCCGACCGCGACGCCAAATATCAGCGCAGGTACCGCGCCGCCGACAAACAGCGCCCAGTCCCAATTGCGCCGCCAGGTCGGACTTTCCAGTTTGGAGCGGTATTTGAAAGCGACCGGCCGCAATATGAGCGCCATCAGCACGAGAAACATCGCCAGATAGAAGCCGGAAAAGCTGAGCGCGTAAAGAGCAGGCCATGCGGCGAAGATTGCGCCGCCGCCCAGGATGAACCAGACCTGGTTACCTTCCCAGACGGGGCCGATCGTATTGATGGCGACGCGGCGCTCAATGTCGGTTTTCGCAACGAATGGCAGCAAGGCGCCGATACCGAGATCAAAACCGTCGGTCACCGCAAAACCCATCAGCAGAACGCCAAGCAGAACCCACCAGATCAGCCGGAGCGACTCATAGTTGAAAATCAGGTCTATCATGTCATGTCTCCAGAGAAATGCCGGTCACTCTGCGGGTACGGGTTTGGATGCGTCTTCGGCCGTCCCGGACGGTGTGCCAAAACCGGGAAGAGCCGAGGACGGGTCGTTAACGATCTGGTCCGGGCCTTTCCGGATGGCATGAAGCATCAGTTTCACTTCGATGACGGCGAGCACGCCATAGATCAGGGTGAAGCCGGCAATCGTGATCACTATGTCCGTAATTGTCAGATTGGATGCGGCCAGAAAGGTCGGCAAAACGCCTTCGATAACCCAGGGCTGGCGTCCGAACTCGGCAACGAACCAGCCAACCTCGACGCCGATCCAGGGCAGGGGAATGGCCAGGACCGCTGCGCGAAGCAGCCATTTCGGCAGGTCGGCTTCCTTTGCCGTATGCCAGACAGCGAGCGCAAACAAGAGGATGAAGAAGAAGCCGATCAGGACCATGACGCGGAAGGAAAAGAACAGCGAGGGCACGCCGGGGACAGTGTCCCAGGCCGCCTGACGGATCTGATCGTCATTTGCAGTGCGCGGGTCGTCAACATAGCGTTTCAGCAGCAGCGCATAGCCCAGATCGCCCTGCGCATGATCAAACCGGGCGCGCGTCGTGCGGTCATCCGCGCCTGCTTTGATCTCTTCCAACGCGTCATAGGCGAGAAGCCCGTTGCGGATGTGGCCTTCCGCCCGGTCGACCAGATCGAATATGCCCGGGATAGTCTCGTCAATCGAACGCGTTCCGATCAGCCCCATCACCCAGGGAATCTCGATCGCATAATGCGTTTCACGCGCTTCCATATCGGGGATGCCGATGGCGGTGAACGACGCCGGCGCGTCTTCCGTGTGCCACATGCCCTCAATGGAGGCCAGTTTCATCTTCTGGTGATCGGTGAGCGAATAGCCGCTTTCATCGCCGAGCACGACGACCGAAAGCGCCGACGCCAGACCGAACGCGGAGGCGATCGCGAAGGAGCGTTTCGCAAGCGCCTGATATTGCCCGCGCAGCAGGTAAAAAGCGGATACGCCAAGCACAAACGCCGCGCCTGTGACGTAACCGGCTGAGACGGTGTGAACGAATTTGGCTTGCGCAATCGGGTTGAGCATCACGGCGACGAAGTCGGTGACTTCCATCCGCATTGTCTCGGGGTTGAATTCAGCGCCGACCGGATTTTGCATCCAGCCATTTGCGATCAAGATCCAGAGGGCGGAAAAATTGGTGCCCAGCGCCATGAGCCAGGTCACGGCGAGATGCGTTACCGGTTTCAGCTTGTCCCAGCCGAAGAAGAAGAGCCCGACAAAGGTGGCTTCCAGAAAGAACGCCATCAGGCCTTCGATCGCCAGAGGCGCGCCGAAAACGTCCCCGACATAATGCGAGTAATAGGCCCAGTTCATGCCGAACTGGAATTCCATCGTGATGCCCGTGGCGACGCCGAGCGCAAAGTTGATCCCGAAGAGGACGCCCCAGAATTTGGTCATGTCCCGCCATATCTTGCGGCGAGTCATCACATAGACCGTTTCCATCATCGCGATGAGAATGGACAATCCCAGCGTCAGCGGCACGAACAGAAAGTGATACATGGCTGTCAGCGCAAATTGCAGCCGCGACAGATCGACGAGTAATGAATCGGGCATGACATCCTCCAAGCTCTATGATCAAGGCACTAAAAGATTGGACCCTTTTACGCTTTGACCCCGATCATGACCGGCCCGTACTATGTATGTTAGGGACAATTTATGGGTATCGTTATGCGGCGTCCAGCCACATCGGGGCGAGTTGAACAAGAACAGCTGCTCATCAGCCGTGTAGCGCAGGGCATATCATCGCAGCGATACCGCCTTCTGGCGTTGAACCTTGCTCGTCATTTCTTGAAGATTACGTTCGTATTGTGCTTGGGAATAATTGCCGCATGCATGATTGAGCAGGGTGTTTTTGTCGCGGAACTTGTTTTTTCAGCCTGCGCCGCGCTTTTGCTCTTCAGCCTGGTGACATATGTCGCTGAGTTGAAATTGGCGGAAGTGGAAGCAGAAGCCGCCCGGACAATTCTTGATCGCGCCCGATCCGTTCTCGTTGCCGCGCCTGCGCGCGAGGCTGAGTCGATGCCGCGCGGGAAGACGATCGCGCAATTGCAGCGTCACCCTGTTGCCGTTGCCCGCCTTTGCGTCAGCCACTGGCTTGCACGCATGAATATGGCGGTTATGCCTATGTTCGTCGCGGCGGCGATTGCGCTCGTCTCCTGGCAGGCGGCCCTTGCATTGATCCTGGGGACGCCCGTCATGATCTCTTTCTTCGCCCTGGTTGGCGGCAAAATTCACGAAAAAGCGCAGGCGCAGGAAAAATCGTTCGGCAGGCTGTCCACGCAGTTTTCCGACCGCATCAGAACATTGCCGACGATACTCGCGAACCAGGCGTTCGCGCGCGAAGACGCAAAGCTTGGCGAGCGGATGCAAAACTATTCAAGCCGGACGCTATCCACCCTGTCGGTCGCCTTTCTCAATTCTGCGATCCTCGATTTCTTTTCCTCATTGTCGATCGCCATGCTTGCTGTTTTCCTCGGCCTTGGGCATCTCGGACTGGCGCAGCTTCCCGGTTTTTATGATCTCGCCTTGTGGCAAAGTCTGGCGATCCTGATCCTCGCGCCGGAATATTTTGCGCCTCTGCGCCGTTTTGCCGAGCAATATCATCTGAAGGCGGAAGGAGACGCCGCTGCGGAAGCGCTGGGCTGGGTCCTGAAGAGCGATGGGAGTGACGATGCGGCGTCGCCCCCAATGCGCCATGCGGGCGCAAAGGGCCTTGTGTTGCAATTTGCCGGGCCGGTTGCTGATTTCACATTGCCTGAGCAGGGGCTCGTCGTTCTGGCCGGGCCGAGCGGCGGCGGAAAGAGCATGTTGCTGAAAACGCTTGCCGGCGTTGAGAGGCCGGTTCGTGGAGCGACGGGGCTGCCGACGGGCGTTTCAGGGCCGGTGGCCTGGGCGTCGGTCGATACGTTCATTCCCGGAGGAACGCTTGAGGAGATCGTCAGCCGCGGGCGGCAGGCTGAAGCCGCAGATGTTCATCGCATTGCCGCCGCGCTGGATCTTCTCGATGCGCGCTATCTGCCCGGCGGCCTGAACGCGCAGGTCACGGAGGGCGGGGAGAATCTGTCCGGTGGTCAGCGGATGCGGATTGCGCTGGCGCGCGGCTTGATGGGCGGCGGCCCGCTTCTGTGTGATGAGCCGACGGCCAAGATCGATCCGAAGACGGCCGGACGGATCCGGCAGGAGTTGGCGCAGGCGGCCGAAACCCGGCTCGTGATCGCGGCGACGCATGACCCGGCGCTGATTGAACTGGCCGATATGTGCATTGATGTGAGCGCGGCCTCCAATGGCAGGGAGATGGTGGCATGAAAGCCGGGCGCGCTGGTGCAGACATGCCTGTGTCGGGATCGTCATCGCGCCGGAGCTGGCGGCTTGCAATCGGGCTGGCGTTCTTTGCTCTGATATGCGGAGTGCTGCTGGTTGGCGTGTCGGTCTGGTTTCTCGGCGCGGTCGCGTTGGCTGGCGGCACGGCGGCGGCGCTGACCTTCAACTTCCATCACCCAGCGGCTCTGATCCGCTTTCTGGCCATAGCCCGCACCGGCGGAAAATACGGCGAGCGCCTCGCCGGGCATCGTGCGGCCCTGCAGGATCAGGTGGATCGCCGCCGCAAGCTGTTTCGCGCGATGGCGTCAGCGCCGGACGTCAGGCGGGCGGGCTGGCAATTGGCGCGGGAAGATCGGCTGACGGATTATATCGACGATGTGGAGGATCTGGACTATCGGAAGCTGCGCGTGGATCTGCCCGCCGTGACATTGATCGCGGCCGCCGCCGCGCTTTTCCTGATGACGCTCTGGCTTTATCCGCTTGCCGCTCTTGTTGCAGCCCTTTCCGGTCTGGCCCTCTCTCTCATGCTGCGCAGGATTGCGCCCTCAATTGATCGTTATGCCGACACGATGCGGATGGGCCGGAGGTGTGCGGCAAGCCGGCTGGGGGCGACGCTCTGCGCCTTTACGCCGCTGACTGCGGAGGGCGAGCGCGGCGCGCGCGTCGAATGGTCCATCGCGCCGCTGGGCGTCGCCATTGATGCCGAGCAATCGCAGTCGCGCGCATTGTCGCTGATCGACAATGCATTCTCTTGCGCCGGGCTTCTGGTAGGGTTGTCGGTCGTTCTGGCGGCATGGTTCGCGGGCTTGCGAGGGACGGATCTGCTGCCGGCGGGATTTCTTGCCTTCGCATGGATCGCCCTGTCCGATCACGCGAACGCCATATCGAAGATCTGTCTGGGCCATGTGAGGGCGGGGGCCGCTCAGACGCAACTGGGCGCATATCCGGCGGCGGCGGGCGACGACGCGGGCGCTGTGGCGAGCGTTGGAAATTCGGTCAGCGAGCTGAGCATAGCCGATCTGCCGTTATCAACGCCGGATGGGCGCAGGCTTGGCGGGCGTATTTCTGCTGACGCCAGGGCCGGTCGGCCAATGATCATCAGCGGACCGAGCGGGTGCGGCAAGACGACGTTGCTCAAGACGATTGCCGGATGGCTTGAGGCGGCGGGTTCGTCGGGGGAAATTCTTGTCGATGGTGCGATTGCGGATAAGGCGGAGCGCCGGGCATTGGTGCATCTCGGACTGCATGATGCAGCCGTGCTTCATGACACGATCCGCGAAAACCTGTTTGCATCCGGGGCGAGCGATGCGGATCTGTGGGAAGCCCTGAATGCGGTCGAACTGGCGGACCGCGTTCGGCATGCAGGCGGGCTTGAGAGTTGGGTCGCGCAGATAAACCTTTCGCTTGGCGAGGCGCATCGGCTTGCGCTTGCCCGCGCATGGTTGAGCAATCTGCCGGTTATCGCCCTGGATGAACCGGAGGCCCATCTGGACAGGGATCAGGCCATAAGAATTCTGGACCGCCTTGAGGAACGATTTGCAGATCGCGTTTTGATCTACACCTCTCACAGCGAATTGCTTGACAAAAAGCGCCGTGATCTGATGATATCGGTCGCGCCATGGTCAGTCATCGGGCTTGCGCTTGTTCTGACATTTTTGCGACCGCGTGAAGACGCGTTATAATTCACCATATCACAAAAAGACCTATTGACTGCCTTCATCCGCTTTGAAGCAACCCGTCCTGTCCGGCAATTCCTTCGCTAAAGTCATAGCACTTGCATTGACACGACTACATTCGCTGTTGTTAGTTGTGTTCTAAGCTCGACAACATTGTGGAAAATGTGTGTTGGCACAGATTCCGCCCGCAAATAATTACGAGCTTAAAGCCCCTGAAAGGAACCTATGATGAGAGTTGTCTTCGCAGCACTTGCAGGTCTCACACTTTGCGCCACCGCCGCACAGGCGCAGCAGAAATTCGTTTCGATCGGCACGGGCGGCGTGACCGGCGTTTACTATCCGACCGGCGGCGCAGTCTGCCGTCTCGTAAACGCCAGCCGCAAGGAACATGGCATCCGGTGTTCCGCTGAATCCACCGGCGGTTCGATCTACAATATCAACACAATCCGCGCCGGCGAGCTTGAATTTGGCGTCGCGCAGTCTGACTGGCAGCATCACGCCTTCAACGGCACATCGAAATTCGAAGAGCAGGGCAAATTCGAAGATCTTCGTGCGGTCTTTTCGATCCATCCGGAACCGGCCACGATTCTGGCTCGCGCCGATGCGAATGTCGCCAAGATCCAGGACCTGAAAGGCAAGCGCGTCAATATCGGCAATCCGGGGAGCGGTCAGCGCGCAACCTGGGAAGTCATCGAAACAGCTCTGGGCTGGACACGCGACGATCTTTCGCTGGCGGCTGAAATGAAGCCGGCGGAAACTGGTCAGGCGCTATGCGACAACAAGATTGACGCATATTTCTACACGGTCGGGCATCCGTCCGCGCTGATCCAGGAAACGCTGGCAACCTGCGATTCCAATATCGTCGAAGTCTCCGGCGAAGCCATCGACAAGCTTGTTGCCGACAATGCTTATTATCGCTCGGCGACGATTGCTGCAGGCATCTATGGCGGCAATCCTGACGTCACGACATTCGGTGTGGGCGCCACGCTCGTCTCTTCCGCACAGGTTCCTGAAGAAGTCGTCTACACGCTGGTCAAGGCAGTCTTCGAGAATTTCGATCAGTTCAAGGCGCTGCATCCGGCATTTGCTCATCTCAAGGAAGAAGAGATGATCAAGGATGGTCTGTCCGCTCCTTTGCATGACGGCGCAGTCAAATATTACACGGAACGCGGCTGGATGTAAGATCTGCCTGGTTCTATGAAGATTGGACGGGGTTTGCTGAAAGCCCCGTCTTTTTTGTATCCGGTTCGTCTGCAGGAGATGTGCAACGATAATCTAATGGCTGCCACCGTCATTCCCGGCGATAATTGAGCAAGGAGCAGCCATAATTAAAGGGGACGCAAATGGCAGAAAAGAGTGTTTCACGCGGCGCGGTCGACGATATGGTTGCTTCGGTCGACACAGGTGGGCGAACGCCGCAAGGCTGGCAAAACACGGTCATCATGTCGATTGCGTTCATCTGGGCGCTCTTTCAGCTTTATATTGCATCGAACCTGCCATTCTGGATTACGCTGGAACTTGGCATCCGCGCGATCGTTACCGATTCTGATGCGCGGCTCATCCATCTTGCTTTCGGCCTGGTGCTTGCCGCGCTGGCTTTTCCGCTGCTCCGGAACTCGCCCAGAAACCACATCCCCTGGTATGACTGGGGTCTTGCCGCTCTCGGAATCATTGTCTGTTTCTACGGCGTTATCTTCCGTAATGACATTGCCACGCGCGCCGGTCTGCCGACCGAGATGGATCTGATCATCTCGATTACCGGCATGATCGTGCTGGGCGTCGCCGTCTATCGCGCGCTCGGTTTGCCGCTTCTGATCGTCGCTTCCGTTTTTGTGCTCTATGTCTTTCACGGCGACGCGCGCTGGCTCCCCGAAGCCATTCAGTGGAAGGGCGCATCGACGGGCAAGGCGATGTGGCATTACTGGATGCAGAATGAAGGCGTGTTCGGCGTCGCGCTTGGCGTTTCCGCATCGCTGATCTTTCTGTTTGTGCTGTTCGGTTCGATCCTCGAAAAGGCGGGCGCGGGAAATTACTTCATCAAGATCGCCTTTGCGCTGCTCGGCCATTTGCGCGGCGGTCCGGCCAAGGCTGCGGTGATGGCGTCAGCGATGAGCGGTCTTTATTCGGGCTCATCGATTGCGAATACCGTAACGACCGGAACCTTCACGATCCCGCTGATGAAGCGAACCGGATTTTCGGCTGAAAAGGCGGGGGCGGTTGAGGTCGCGTCCTCGACGAACGGCCAGTTGACGCCGCCGGTCATGGGCGCTGCAGCGTTTCTGATCGCGGAATTTACCGGCGTGCTATACACCGAGATCATCAAACATGCGCTGGTCCCGGCGCTGGTCAGCTACATTGCGCTGATCTACATCGTTCATCTTGAAGCCTTGAAGCTCGGTCTGCAGGGCCTGCCCAAACATCCGGCGTCCGTCGGCGTCAGCATTGCCCGCAAGTTAATCGGTGTGCTGACCGGCTTCCTCTTCATGGTCGCACTTGGCGCCTTCGTGTATTACGGCATCGGGTGGATCAAGGACGTCGCGCCGGACAACTCGTTCAGCATCGTCATGCTGGGCTGCGTGATTGCTTACCTGATCCTCGTCTGGATTGCATCGCGCCGGCCAGATCTGGAAATCGACAAGCCAAACAATCCGATGACGGAGCTTCCGCATGCAGGCGAGACCGCCAAGACGGGTTATTATTTCCTCTTGCCGATCATCATCCTGATCTGGTGCATCATCGTCGAACGTCTGTCACCTGCGCTGTCGGCCTTCTGGGCGACGATGGCGATGATCATTGTGGCGCTGACCCAGCATCCGCTCAAGGCGCTGATGCGCGGCGCTGGCGATATTGCGGGCGCTTTCCTTCGCGGCGTCAAGGAATGCGTTGCAGGCGCAATCGCGGGTAGCCGCAACATGATCGGCATCGCGGTCGCCACGGGTGCGGCGGGCGTCATTGTCGGCACCGTATCCCTCACCGGCATGCATCAGGTGATTGCGGATTTTGTCGAGCTTTTGTCGGGCGGCAATCTGATGCTGCTCCTGATCATGGTTGCGGTCATGAGCCTCATCCTCGGCATGGGCCTGCCGACGACGGCGAACTATATCGTCGTATCTTCCCTGATGGCTCCGGTCATCGTGACGCTGAGCGCGCAGGCCGGCCTTGTCGTGCCGCTGGTCGCAGCACATCTGTTCGTGTTTTATTTCGGCATACTGGCCGACGACACGCCGCCCGTCGGGCTTGCCGCTTTTGCCGCAGCCGCGATCTCGGGCGGAGATCCGATCAAGACCGGCGTACAGGGCTTCATGTATGACATCCGCACTGCGCTGCTGCCTTTCCTGTTCATCTTCAATACGGAGTTGCTGCT
>JAHQVI010000227.1 GCA_019634405.1 Hyphomicrobiales bacterium | reverse complement strand
GCCAAGTCAGCCTGGGACCGCTTCCGCTTAGTCACTTGGCCAATGCTAGGGCCAACCACCGTATTCGTCGTCACCATCACGGCCATCCGCTCATTCCAGGTCTTCGATACCGTCGAGGCGATCTTCACCAACGGCGGCGGTCCCGGCAAGTCCGTCTACGTGATGATGTTTGTGATCTACGAAAAGGGCATCAAGCAAAATCTGATCGGGCTGGGGGCGGCCATCACAGTCGTCTTCCTAATCTTCGTGCTGGTCCTGACGTTGACGCAGCACCGGCTCGTCAATCGGGGGACGCATTACTCATGATCGGGACGCAATCAAATCTTGTCGAGGCCCTCAAACATTTGCTGCTCATTTTCGGGGCACTCATCGTCATCCTGCCATTCTATCTGATGTTGTCCTATTCGCTCAAATCCCCCGGCGAGATCGAGCGCAATGTCGGCGGGTTTTTCGGAGCGCAGGCCCCAATGGTGGACGAGCGCTGCGTTAAGGAAAAGGAGCCCGGGCGTGAGGCCATCACAGCGGCGCGGGCGCGTTTTCCCGGACAGGATGATCGCCAGCTTTATGAACTGCTTATGCAGGAATTGCGCGCCGAATGCACAATGCGGCCGGCCGTCTTCAACTACACAAAGGCGTTCACCGAAGCGCCATTGCTGCGTTATATGCTGAACGGCTTAATCGTTACGCTGACGATTTTCTTTATCCAGGCCATTGTCGCTCTCCCATGCGCCTATGCGCTTTCCAAGCTGCGCTTCTTCGGGCGCGACTTCGTATTCGGTCTCGTCATTCTATGCCTGCTGATCCCTGTTCACGCGATCGCGCTGCCGCTTTACATCATGCTGTCGGAGCTGGGCCTGACGAATAGTTATGCAGCGCTGGTGATCCCGTGGACGATCTCGGTTTTCGGCATTTTCCTGATGCGCCAGTTCTTCCTTACCGTCCCCGATGATCTGATCGACGCAGCGCGCATGGATGGCATGAGCGAATTCTCAATCGTCTGGCGGGTGATGCTGCCCGCGGCGGTCCCGGCTCTTCTTGCGTTCGGGATTTTTTCCGTCGTCGCGCATTGGAACGACTATTTCTGGCCGCGCATGGTGATTACAGGCAATCGCGAATTATTCACGCCGCCGCTCGGTCTGCGCGAATTCAAGGGCGACGCCGATGGCAGTTTCTGGGGGCCAATGATGGCGACCGCGACAATTATCGTCACTCCGCTCATAGTCGGTTTTTTGCTTGCGCAAAGGCGCTTCATCGAAGGGATAACGCTCACGGGCATGAAATAGCCCGCATTGAGCCGAGGTTTCCGGCAGCAGCCGGACAATGAGGAACGCCCCGGCCTGTCGCCAAACCTGACGGGGCGTCCCAAACAGCGAAGGAGAAAGCACGTGAAACGCCTACTCGCCGCTGCCGCCCTTATGGTGGCAGGCTTTGCGGTATCCGCGCAAGCCGACGATAAAGTAACGATTGAGTTCGCCTACCCGTACTCACATCTTTTCGACGTCACCTATCAGGCGGTCATGCCGAAATTCAATGAGCTTCATCCCAATATCGAGGTGAAGTTCCGCGCAACTTATGAAGATTATGAGGATGGCACGAACACCATCCTGCGCGAGGCCGTCGCCGGTACGCTGCCGGATGTGACCATGCAGGGCCTTAACCGTCAGGCAATCCTTGTTGAAAAGGGCATCGCCAAATCGCTGGAGCCCTTTATCGCAAAGGAAGCCGATTTTGCTAAAGACGGTTACCATCAGGCCATGCTGGACCTGTCGACCTTCAACAGCAAGGTTCACGGTCTGCCATTCTCCGTCTCCCTGCCGGTTGGCTACTACAATATGGACCTGCTCAAGAAGGCCGGCATCAGCGAATTGCCCAAGAACTGGGACGAAGTCGTGGCCGCCTGCAAGACCATGCACGAAAAAGGCATCAAGAACCCGATGTTCTGGGGCTGGAACATCACCGGCAATTGGTTTGTCCAGGCGCTGATGTGGACCCAGGACGAGCCGACCATCAAGGATGGCAAGTTCAACCTCGCTGGCGAGGCCGGTCTTACCAGCCTTGAGACGATGAAAAAGCTCTTCCGGGAATGCCAGATGTCAAATCTGAAGTGGAAGGAAGCGCTTTCGTCTTTTTCCGTCGGCGAAGTCGGTATGATGTTCTGGTCGACCTCAGCCCTGGGCGCCGTGGAGCGGGCCAAGGGTGAATTCGAACTCAAAACCGGGCCGTTCCCTGGTATTGAAGGCGCGCCGAAGGGCCTCCCCGCCGGTGGCAACGCAGCGATGTTGGTTTCGACCTCCGATGATCCCAAAGTCCTGGACGCTGCCTGGACATGGCTGAAATTCATCACGTCCGGCGAAGGCGCAGCCGCGGTCGCCCGTACAACAGGCTACATGCCTCCGAACAAGGCTGCAAACGAGATCATCCTCGCTGACTTCTACGATGAGAACCTGAACAAGAAGACAGCCGTTGATCAACTGCCTCTGCTTCGCGACTGGCAGGCCTATCCCGGCGACAAAGGGCTGGCCGTGACGCAGGTGATCTTTGATGGCATCGAGAGCGTCGTCACCGGCGAGCAGGATGACATGAAAGCACTGCAGGCAGAACTGGTGGACGAAGTCTCGTCAATGCTGCCGAACTAAAGCTGTCTCCACCTCGCGCACTTTCCGTCGTCCTGAAATCCGGGGCGGCGGAGGCCGTGCCAATTCATAACCCGATTTTTTCAAGAAACAGCGGCCAATGAAACTGCTTCATTTCACCGATATTCATCTGACCACGCCGGGACAGACCATCTGCGGGCGTGATCCGAACGCCAATTTCGAACGCGCTTTGGATCACGCATTGACCGACCATTCCGACGCGGAGCTTCTGGTCATCACCGGCGATCTATCCGATTGGGGCGACCGCGAAGATTACGCCCGCCTGAAGGAGCGTTTGTCGCGTCTGCCGGTCCCGGCCGCGCTTTGCATTGGAAATCATGACGACCGGCCGACATTTCTTGAGGTCTTCCCGGATTATGCCGATGCGAATGGATTTGCACAAACTGCACGTGACGTATCGGCAGGCCGGTGTCTTTTCCTGGATACGTGGGGACCGAAGACGCATGCCGGACATTTCTGCGAGCAGCGCCGCGCCTGGCTCGAAAGCCAATTGTCGGCGTCCGATCGTCCTGTCCTGATCTTCATGCATCATAATCCGATCCCGACCCATCTTGGGGCATTGGATCAAATTCGCCTTCTGGACGATGCGGCTTTCCGCAGGATCATTTCGGCCAATGCTGACAAAATCCGTCACATCTTCCACGGCCATTGCCATCTCGCCATGACAGGGTCGATCGCCGGCGTGGCCGTGACCTCGTTGCGTGGCACCAACCATGCCGGCTATCCGCAATTTGCCGAGACGTCCCTGCTTGTCGGATCCGCGCTCCCCGAAGCCTATGGCGTTGCATTCATCGAACCCGATTATCTCACCGTCCACATGGTTGAATTTGGTTATGACGGTGAATTGAAGATCGAAAACTCGCCTGACTACGAAAAGTGGGACCGGAAGACGATGGTCAGGTAAATATGTGAATTCCACGATGGATACAGACGTCGTCGGGTGTTGCCTGCCTGGAGACGGCTGGACGTTTTTTTTGTTTCCGAGATGCTGGTTCATTGGGTGTCAGGCTGAGTTGCAGCCTGGCTGACCCAGATGCATGCGACGCTTGAGCGCGTCCTTCAGGATCAGCTCGCCCTGCGTCGCCTCCGAATGCACCCGAGCAAGCGATATGCTCCCGACCGCGGCCAGACAAGCGCCGCTCATGGCAAACCCTCGCGAACCCCTACCGCTCATTCTCCCGCGCCAGATCCTTCGGACGCCCGGACTGATCAAGCTTCCGGCCTCGATCGTCGCGGTGTCGTCCGTTGCAACTGCGCTTGGAAACGCCAGCCTGTTTGCGATTGCGCCGGTCGTCTGCCCCGGCCCAGCAGACCTTGCCGACACGGATATGAAAATACGGTCCCAAAGGATTTGACCAATTGATAAAAAAATAGCTTTCCGCTAATTTAGAATGGATCGAACAACATGGGTGAATGTGATGTCGGATGGTAAGCTAAGCGGTGAGATCTCTGGCGGGCGTCTTACTGCTGAAACCTATGCAGAGAATTTTGCCGATCTACATCCCCCGCTCACTCAACATGAAGCGCTCGTCGAGGCTGACCGTTGCTATTTCTGCTATGACGCACCCTGCGTGACGGCCTGTCCGACCGCAATCGATATCCCGCTTTTTATTCGTGAGATCAGCGCCGGTAATCCGCTCGGCGCGGCAAAGACCATCTTCGACCAGAATGTGTTCGGCGGCATGTGCGCCCGCGTCTGCCCGACCGAGACGCTGTGTGAAGAAGTTTGCGTGCGCGAAGAGGCGGAAGGCAAGCCTGTTCAGATCGGCCTTCTGCAGCGCTATGCGACCGACACGGCCATGACGCAGGGGCGGCAGTTCTATCGGCGGGCGCTGCCAACGGGTAAGACAATTGCGATTATCGGCGCCGGGCCGGCCGGGCTTGCATGCGCACACCGCCTTGCCATGAAGGGTCACATGGTCGAAATATTCGAATCTCGTCCCAAATCGGGCGGTCTGAATGAATATGGTATCGCAGCTTATAAGACGGTAGACGGTTTTGCTCAGGCCGAGGTCGACTACATAACCGCCATTGGCGGCATCACCATCCATCATGAAAAAGTGCTCGGCCGGGACATTCAGCTCAATGAGTTGGCGTCTGGTTACGATGCCGTGTTTCTTGGCTTTGGTCTGGGCGGCGTCAATGCGCTTGGCGTTCCCGATGCTGATGCGAACGGCGTCCGCGACGCGATTGCCTGGATTTCCGAGCTTCGGCAGGCAAGCGACTTGTCGGGCGTCGCGGTTGGCCGCCGTGTCGTGGTGATTGGCGGCGGAATGACCGCGGTCGACGCAGCCGTGCAAGTGAAGGGGTTGGGAGCGGACGAGGTTACGCTCTGTTATCGCGGCCCGCAGGAGCGCATGAAAGCGTCGGAGTATGAGCAGGAACTTGCCCAGACGCGCGGCGTCGTCATCCGCACGAACATGCAGCCCAAAAATGTGGCCGTCGAAGGGGACCGCGTCACCGGAATGGCTTTTGAGCGCGATGGCGAAACGGTTCTCATCCCATGCGACCAGATCTTCAGGGCTATCGGTCAGACGCTCGATGGCGGAGTAACGGGTGCATCCGGGCTGGAACTGGCCGGGGGCCGCATCAAGACTGACGCCGATGGCCGCACCACGATGGCGAAAGTTTGGGCCGGCGGAGATTGTGTTGCCGCGGGCGACGATCTGACCGTCACGGCCGTTGCGCAAGGGCGCGATGCGGCTGAAAGCATCCACGGGGCGCTGAGTGCATAGAGATGATGCGTATGCTGAAGCTTTCGAACAAAAATTTTCCCTTTGAAGGAGTCTGATCATGGCCGACCTCCGCTCTGAATTTCTCGGCATCAAATCTCCGAATCCGTTCTGGCTCGCATCGGCTCCGCCCACCGACAAGGAATATAACGTCCGCCGCGCTTTCGAGGCGGGGTGGGGCGGCGTTGTCTGGAAAACGCTCGGGCTTGACCCGGCCTGCGTCAATGTCAACGGCCCGCGCTATGGCGGCGTTTGGGGGCCGGACCGCAGATTGATCGGCTTCAACAATATCGAGCTGATCACCGACCGCCCGCTCGAAGTAAATCTGCGCGAAATCAAATCCGTCAAGCGCGACTATCCCGACCGGGCGCTGGTCGTGTCGCTGATGGTGCCTTGCGATGAGGAAAGCTGGCGCACGATCCTGCCTATGGTTGAGGAAACCGGCGCGGACGGCATCGAGCTGAATTTCGGTTGTCCGCATGGCATGAGCGAACGCGGCATGGGCTCGGCTGTCGGTCAGGTGCCGGATTATATCGAGATGGTTGCGCGCTGGTGCAAAGCCAATACGCGCATGCCGGTCATTGTCAAGCTGACCCCGAATATCACGGATATTCGCTATCCGGCGCGTGCGGCCAAAGCAGGCGGCGCCGATGCTGTCTCTCTGATCAATACCGTCTCTTCGATTACCTCGGTCGATCTGGACAGTTTTTCGCCTGAACCCAGCATCGATGGCAAGGGGTCGCATGGCGGCTATTGCGGTCCTGCGGTCAAGCCAATCGCGCTGAATATGGTCGCGGAAATTGCACGTGATCCCGAAACGCATGGTTTGCCGCTGTCGGGTATTGGCGGCATCGAGACATGGCGCGACGCGGCTGAGTTCATGGCGCTTGGCGCAGGGAATGTTCAGGTCTGTACTGCTGCGATGACCTACGGTTTCAGGATCGTACAGGAGATGATTTCGGGCCTGCAAAACTGGATGGACGAGAAGGGGCACGCCAATCTCGACAGCTTTGTCGGGCGCGCCGTGCCGAATGTGACCGACTGGCAATATCTCAATCTCAACTACGTCACCAAGGCGCGGATCAATCAGGATCTTTGCATCAAATGCGGACGCTGCCATATCGCCTGCGAGGATACCTCTCATCAGGCGATTACGTCGATGGTCGACGGCAAGCGGCATTTCGAGGTGATCGATAAGGAATGCGTCGGGTGTAATCTGTGCGTGAATGTCTGCCCGGTGGAGAGTTGCATCACGATGGAGCCGCTGGCGGTTGGCGCGATGGACAAGCGGACGGGGCAGGTGGTTCCGGAGACCTATGCGAACTGGACCACGCACCCGAATAATCCGGGGCGGGTTCAGGCGGCGGAGTAGGATGTCAGATGCGTTCGGCGACATGACACCAATTGGATGATGCCGCCTGTGAGCCCTTTCCTTGAGAATGCGGCCGGGATTGTTGAAAGCCGGCTCAATCGCGTCCAACTGTTGGACCTATTTTGGCCGCAACCCGTTCCAAAAGAGCTGTTCGATAAAACGCGCCGCGTCCTCAAAGCGCCCTTCGCCGCTTCGGCCGGGGCCGAGCACAGCCTGTATCTGCGCATCGAAATCGGCGTAATGCTGCGTCGTCGCCCAAAGTGCGAAAATCAGGTGATAGGGATCGACGCTTGCAATCTTTCCCTGCCGCATCCATTGACGCAGCACATCGGCCTTTTCATCGACGAGCGGCTTCAACTCCTTGGTCAGAATGTTTGCAATGTGAGGGGCTCCGCGCAGGATTTCATTTGCAAAAAGGCGGCTCTCACGCGGGAAATCGCGCGCCATTTCAATCTTGCGGCGAATATAGCGGCGCAATTCCTGCACAGGATCACCGGCCGCGTCCATTTCGGCCAGCGGAGCCAGCCAGGTATCAAGCAACCGGTGCAGCAGCGCGGCGTAGATATCTTCCTTGCTGCGATAATAATAGAGCAGGTTCGGTTTCGACATGCTGGCCGCTTCCGCGATCTGATCGATCGTTGCGCCCCGGAATCCGTGGATGGAGAAGATCTCCAGCGCCGCCTCCAGAATGATCTCGCGTTTTTCCCGCTGAATACGGGTTTCGGGTTTGTTTTCCGCGTTTTCGGCCGTCATACTCTTAAAAACTCATTTCTCTGTTGCAGCGCTGCTTAACGCATAACCGTGCTTAAATTTTAGCCGCACTAATCGCTTGACCGCTTTCACACCAATGTTAGGATTTGTCCAATCGGTCAAAAATTCAAGTGCGTATGTCTGGCAAGGCTAAGATTGCAAGTTTTTGAAGCCATGCAGGCGGCGCTGGCAAGATGGATCGGCGGATATGGCGGCACCTGGTGAGAATCTTCGAATTAATGGCGATCGTTTGTGGGAGTCGATTCATGAGATGGCCAGAATCGGACCCGGCGTCGCGGGCGGCAATAACCGCCAGACGCTGACTGATGAAGATGCCGAGGGGCGCGCGCTTTTTCAAAAATGGTGCGAAAGCGCCGGGCTTGAAATGGGCGTCGACGAGATGGGCACAATGTTCGCCACGCGCAAGGGCGAGGATGCCGATGCGCTCCCGGTTTATGTCGGCAGTCATCTCGACACGCAGCCAACGGGGGGCCGCTATGACGGCGTGCTTGGCGTATTGGGCGCGCTGGAAGTCATCCGAACGCTGAACGATCTCGACATTAAGACGAAACATCCCATCGTCGTGACTAACTGGACCAACGAGGAAGGCACACGGTTTGCACCGGCCATGCTGGCGTCCGGCGTGTTTGCGGGCGTTCACGAGCTTGACTGGGCGAATAGCCGTATGGATGCAAAGGGTCTGCGTTTTGGCGATGAGCTGGAACGGATCGGGTGGAAAGGGCCCGAAACAGTCGGTGCGCGCAAGATGCATGCTTTTTTTGAGCTGCATATCGAGCAGGGACCCATCCTTGAATCGGAGCACAAGGATATCGGCGTGGTCACACATGGCCAGGGTCTGAGCTGGACGCAGGTGACGGTGACGGGGAAGGAGTCCCATACGGGTTCGACACCTATGCCCATGCGCAAAAATGCCGGATTGGGTATGGCGAAGATCCTGCAACTTGTTGATGAAATCGCATGGTCGCACAAGCCGAACGCCGTTGGCGCGGCTGGCCATATCGACGTCTATCCCAATTCGCGCAACGTGATTCCCGGCAAGGCGGTTTTCACCGTCGATTTCCGTTCGCCCGACCTCGCTGTCATTCAGGACATGGAGAAGCGGCTGGCAGCGGGCGCCAAGCAGATTTGCGACGAGATGGGGTTGAGCGTGGAATTGGAAAAGGTCGGCGGCTTCGATCCGGTGACCTTCGATGAAGGCTGTGTGAGAGCTGTTCGCGAAGCGGCCGAGCGGCTCGGCTATACCCATCGCAACATTATTTCCGGCGCAGGCCACGACGCCTGCTGGATCGCCCGTGTCGCGCCAACTGCGATGATCATGTGCCCATGCGTAGACGGATTATCGCATAATGAGGCCGAGGAGATCTCGAAAGAATGGGCCTCGGCTGGCGCTGACGTGCTGTTCCATGCGGTGGTCGAGACGGCGGGGATCGTGGAGTGAGCTATACGATCGCGGTTGAGGATGTGAATGGTTCCGGCATTAGCGAGCTGATTGACGCCTCGGACGCCTACTCCGCCGAGCGTTATCCGCCTGAGGGAAATTTCGCCACCGATCTCGCCGGGTTGTACGCCCCGGAGATCGCTTTGGCTGTTGCGCGCAAGAAAGGTTTCGCCGCAGGCTGCGCAGCTCTGAAATCCGAGCCGCACGGCAATGGCGAGCTGAAGCGGCTTTTTGTACATCCCGATGCGCGCGGATCCGGCCTTGGCGGTCGATTGATCGATTATATCGAGGCGCTGGCCAGGGCGCGCGGCGTCAGGCGCATCAATCTGGAAACCGGGCCGCTCAATGTCGAAGCCGTTGGCCTTTACCGGGCCTATGGCTATGTCGAATGCGGTCCGTTCGGCGATTATGAAGACAACCCGTACAGCCTTTTCATGACCAAGGATCTTGGCCCGGCTGACTAGAGTGAAGGAGCGGCACGCAGATGAGCAAAGTCATCAAGAACGGAACCATTGTCACCGCAGACAGGACATGGAACGCCGATATTCTGATCGACGGCGGAACGATCCTTCAGATCGGGCAGGCCCTCTCCGGCGATGAGACGATTGACGCTACCGGCTGCTATGTTATGCCCGGCGGAATTGATCCGCATACGCATCTTGAGATGCCGTTCATGGGCACCTATTCCTCCGATGATTTCGAATCCGGGACCCGCGCGGCGGTCTCCGGCGGCACGACGATGGTTGTCGATTTCGCGCTGCCAAGTCCGGGCCAGTCGCTTCTTGAAGCCATCCAGATGTGGGACAATAAATCGACCCGCGCCAATTGCGACTACTCCTTCCATATGGCGATCACCTGGTGGAGCGAGCAGGTCTTCAACGAGATGGAGCAGGTCGTTCGCGACAGGGGCATCAACACCTTCAAGCATTTCATGGCCTATAAGGGCGCGCTGATGGTGAATGATGACGAGATGTACGCCTCGTTCAAGCGCTGCGCCGAGCTGGGCGCGTTGCCGCTGGTCCACGCCGAGAACGGCGATGTCGTCGCCGAGTTGCAGGCGCGGCTCATGTCGGAAGGCAATAATGGCCCTGAAGCGCATGCCTATTCGCGCCCGCCTGAAGTAGAGGGCGAAGCGACGAACCGTGCCATCATGATTGCCGACATGGCGGGCGTGCCGCTCTATGTTGTGCATACCAGTTGCGAGCAGGCCCATGAGGCGATCCGCCGGGCGCGGCAGAAGGGCATGCGCGTCTATGGCGAGCCGCTGGTCCAGCATCTGACGCTCGATGAAAGCGAATACGCTCATCCCGACTGGGACCACGCCGCCCGCCGCGTGATGAGCCCGCCCTTCCGCAACAAGGCGCATCAGGACAGTCTGTGGGCGGGGCTTCAGGCGGGGTCGCTGCAGGTCGTCGCTACGGATCATTGCGCATTCACCACCGCGCAGAAACGGACCGGGGTCGGTGATTTCACCAAGATTCCGAATGGTACGGGCGGACTTGAAGACCGCATGCCGATGCTATGGACCTATGGCGTTGAAACCGGTCGCCTGACCCCGAATGAGTTCGTCGCCGTGACTTCGACCAACATCGCAAAGATCCTCAACGTGTACCCGAAGAAGGGCGCTGTGGTCGAAGGGGCGAATGCGGATCTTGTTGTCTGGGATCCTGCGAAGGAGAAGACGATCAGCGCCGCTACCCAGCAATCGGCCATTGATTACAACGTCTTCGAGGGCAAGGCGGTCAAGGGCCTGCCGCGTTACGTGCTTTCGCGCGGCAAGGTTCTCGTCGATGACGGCGCGGTCAAGACCGAGGAAGGCCACGGCGCATTCGTTAAGCGCGAGCCGTTTCAGGCCGTCAACAAGGCGCTTTCGAAATGGAAGGAACTCACCGCGCCGCGCAAGGTGGAGCGGACCGGCATTCCGGCGAGCGGGGTCTAGGGATAGGCAATGCTTCGATATCTGGCAAGGATAGCTGGGCTTGGTTTGTTGCTGTCCCCGGCACAGCTCTCCGCTGGTAACGAAGCGACAGATTTTTGGAAGATGATCGATTCCACGCTTGCGGTTGATCAACGGGTTCAGGAAGCTGCTCTGATCAAAAAGCTTGCCGCGTTGTCCGATCCTGAACTGGAGGTATTCGCAGTCAATTATCGCGAGGCGCTTGACGAAGCCTATAGCTGGGATTTGTGGGGTGCAGCTTATGTCATAAATGGTGGGGCGAGCGACGACGCGTTTCGTTATTTTCGCGATTGGCTGATCTCCCGGGGAAGTCATGTGTATCGGGCGGCTCTCGCTGATCCGGAGAGTCTGGCGCACATTGTAAAGAAGATAACGGAGGAGGAAATCGAATTTGAGGCTTTTGGCGGGGTGGTTGCAAGCGTTTATATGCGACGATTTCCGGGGCAGACCCTACCGAGTGGGACGGGCTCCTTCGAACAACCTGCGGGTAAACCGTGGGATGAAAATGAACTCGACAGACTCTATCCAAAGCTGACGGAAATTTTCCTTGCCCGCTATAGATAATGTCATATGTGCGAATAATTTGAGCCTGACCTTTGAGAGCGATCAGGGGCCAATCCATGCCTTATCCGGCGTCGATCTGGAGATCGGCAAGGGCGAGTTCGTCTCCTTCATCGGTCCGTCCGGCTGCGGCAAGACGACCTTTCTTCGCGTCATCGCCGATCTGGAGCAGCCCACAGGCGGGGCAATATCCGTCAACGGAATGACGCCGGAGGAGGCGCGCAAGCTTCGCGCCTATGGCTATGTGTTTCAGGCGCCCGCGCTCTATCCGTGGCGGACAGTCGAGAAGAACATCGCCCTGCCGCTGGAGATCATGGATTTTCCGAAAGAAGAACGCCGTGTACGGATCGAGAAGCTGCTCGATCTTGTCGATCTGTCCGGCTTCGGCAGGAAATATCCCTGGCAGTTGTCCGGCGGCATGCAGCAGCGCGCCTCGATTGCCCGCGCGCTCGCCTTCGACGCCGATTTGTTGCTGATGGATGAGCCATTCGGCGCGCTCGACGAGATCGTCCGGGATCACCTCAATGAGCAATTGCTCAAGCTCTGGGAGCGGACCAACAAGACGATCTGTTTCGTCACCCACTCCATTCCCGAAGCGGTCTATCTATCCACACGGATCGTCGTCATGTCGCCGCGCCCCGGGCGCGTCACCGACATCATCGAATCGACGTTGCCGAAGGAGCGCCCGCTGGACATTCGCGACACGCCGGAATTCCTTGAAATCGCCCATCGCGTCCGCGAGGGGCTGAAGGCGGGGCACAGCTATGAGTGAGAGCGGCGGCCTGTTCGGAAAGACTTCTCCCGCCAGGCTGGGACTGCTGCTGCTGACGTTTGGCGGGATCCTGTTCGCTGCGTGTTTTCTGCTCACAGCTCTTGTGGCATATGCCGACAGCCTGGATCGATGTCCGGGCGGCATGCAATGCTCGGACGCTGTGTTGTCCATCCATTTATCTGTCTTCAGTTACGTTATCGGCGCTGCCGTTGCGATCATCAGTATGCGTCGCCTCAGATTGACGCGGCATAGCAATCCGGAGGCGTTAGCTGAATGAGCCTCCGCGAAACCATCATCCCCATCCTGACGGTCATCGCCGTGATTGTTGCGATCTGGTACGCCGCTGCGGTCTGGATGAATGCGCAATGGACGCTCGACCAGGCCGAACGCGCGGGGCAAACCGTTACGTTCACGCAGATCGTCGCCGATACAATGGGGCAGGACCGTCCGCTTCTGCCTGCGCCGCATCAGGTCATCGCGGAGCTTTGGAACACGACGGTCGAGAAGAAAATCACCTCCAAACGCAGCCTGATCTACCATGCCTGGATCACGCTTTCGGCGACGCTGCTCGGTTTTGCCATCGGGACGACGCTCGGCGTGTTGCTGGCGGTTCTGATCGTGCACAATATCGCCGCCGACAAGTCGCTGATGCCGTGGATCATCGCGACACAGACCATCCCGATCCTAGCCATTGCGCCGATGATCATCGTCGTGCTGAATGCGATCGGCATTTCCGGCCTGCTGCCCAAGGCGCTGATTTCAACCTATCTGTCCTTCTTCCCGGTCGTGGTCGGCATGGTGAAGGGGCTGCGCTCGCCGGAGCCATATCTCCTCGACCTGATGCGCACCTACAACGCCTCCGGCTGGCAGACCTTCTGGAAACTGAAGTGGCCCGGCTCGCTGCCCTATCTGTTCATCTCCATGAAGATTGCCGTTGCGATCAGTCTGGTTGGCGCAATTGTCGGTGAGTTGCCGACCGGTGCCATCGCCGGGCTGGGCGCGAGGCTGCTGGCGGGCTCCTATTACGGGCAGACCATCCAGATCTGGTCCGCGCTATTCATGGCTGCAGCGCTGGCGGCGGTTCTTGTTGGCATTGTCGGGTTGCTCCATCGCATCACACTCAAGCGGATGGGGATGGCGCGATGAATTTGGGCTGGATCGTTTTTGCGGCCGTGTTCTGGATCGGCGCCTGGGGCCTCAATGAATGGCTTGTTCGCCTTAAGCCCGGTCATGTACTGCATATACGCACAATCAATCTCGCTGTCCCGCTCATTTTCGGGCTGACCATTCTCGTCGTCTGGGAAAGCGTCGTGCACGGCTTCAGCATCTCCCCGATCCTGCTTCCCGCGCCATCGGCAATCTGGGAGCGGATAATCAATTCCACACCGACCTTGTGGGCTGACTTCCAGCAGACATTTCTCAAGGCCGGGCTTATCGGCTATGCGCTCGGTTGCAGTGCCGGGTTTGCCGTTGCGATCATGATTGACCGATCCCCCTTCCTGCAACGGGGGCTTCTTCCGCTCGGCAATTTCGTCTCGGCCCTCCCGATCATTGGGATCGCGCCCATCATGGTAATGTGGTTTGGGTTTGATTGGCCCTCCAAAGCCGCAGTGGTCATTGTCATGACCTTTTTCCCGATGCTCGTGAATACGGTGCAGGGGCTTGCCGCCGCGTCGGCGATCGAAAGTGATCTGATGCGCACCTACGCCGCGGGATATTGGCAGACGCTCATCAAGCTGCGCCTTCCCGCCGCAATGCCGTTCATCTTTAACGCATTGAAAATCAACTCAACTCTTGCCCTGATCGGCACGATCGTCGCAGAATTCTTCGGCACGCCAATCGTCGGTATGGGGTTTCGAATCTCAACTGAGGTCGGCCGCATGAATATTGATATGGTTTGGGCGGAGATTGCTGTCGCCGCACTGGCCGGCTCTGCATTTTACGGTGCGGTAGCGCTTTTCGAACGCCTGATAACGTTCTGGCATCCTTCAATCCGCGCTGGATAAGGCGCAAAACAAAAGGGAAAACGGCAATGAAAAAATTACTGACCTCCCTCATGGCAGCAGGCGCGCTGTCGCTTGTCAGCGTGACAGCCCAGGCTGCGGACAAGGTCACGCTGCAATTGAAATGGGTAACACAAGCTCAGTTCGCCGGCTATTTCGTGGCCAAGGACAAAGGGTTTTACACGGAAGAAAACCTCGATGTCGAAATCAAGCCGGGCGGTCCGGATATTGCGCCGCCACAGGTGATTGCAGGCGGCGGGGCGGATGTGATCATCGATTGGATGCCATCCGCGCTCGCCAGCCGCGAAAAAGGCGTGCCACTCGTCAATATCGCTCAGCCTTTCAAAAGCTCCGGTATGATGCTGACCTGCCTGAAGGAAACCGGCATCACCAAACCGGAAGACTTCAAAGGCAAGACGCTCGGCGTCTGGTTCTTTGGCAACGAATATCCGTTCCTGTCCTGGATGAGCCAGCTTGGCATTTCGACCGAGGGCGGCGCAGATGGCGTTACGGTCCTGAAACAGGGCTTCAATGTCGACCCGCTGCTGCAGAAGCAAGCGCAATGCATCTCGACCATGACTTACAATGAATATTGGCAGGTCATTGACGCTGGCATCTCCGCCGACGAACTCATTACTTTCAAATATGAAGATCAGGGTGTGGCGACGTTGGAAGACGGCCTCTATGTGCTTGAAGACAACCTGAAGGATGAGGCTTTCGTTGATAAGATGGTCCGTTTTGTCCGCGCGTCAATGAAAGGCTGGAAATACGCCGAGGAAAATGCGGACGAGGCTGCGGAAATCGTTCTGGAAAATGATGCGACCGGGGCGCAGACCGAAAAACATCAAAAGCGCATGATGGGTGAAATCGCGAAGCTGACCGCCGGTTCAAACGGCGCTCTCGACCCGGCCGATTTTGAGCGTACGGTGAAGTCGCTGCTGTCCGGCGGCTCCGACCCGGTTATCACAAAAGAGCCCGAAGGAGCCTGGAGCAAAGACATTACGGATAAGGCGCTAAATTAAGCGAAGTTCACGGCAGGCCCTTTTTTGGGAAGAGGGCCTGTTGTCTTCCCTTCGGCCTCGCCCATATCCTCATTCCGGCGCTCGGGATTTTCCATGCTCGTGCGCGCCATCACAGCGTGGGCGGGAGACCTTGAAATTGCTCTCAATAAGTGCGCAATGTCAGCGCTAACGTCTAGATCTGGAAGGGGCTGACATGGCGAGCGCACTTTCGCGTCCCAAGGAAAAAATCAAAATTCTGCTGCTGGAAGGTATTGCCGATACGGCGGTCGAAGCGCTCAACGCGGCGGGTTATGCTCATATTGAGCGCCATCGGAAAGCGCTGAAGGGCGATGAATTGCGAATGGCGCTGGACGGCGTCTCGATGCTGGGCATCCGTTCGCGGACGCAACTGACGGCCGATGTGCTGGATGGCATGCGTTCTGTGATCGCCGTGGGATGTTTTTCTGTCGGCACCAATCAGGTTGACCTGGACGCAACGCGCAATATGGGCATTCCGGTCTTCAACGCGCCATTTTCCAATACGCGAAGCGTTGCCGAGTTGACCATTGCCGAGATTATCATGCTGTTCCGGGGCATCTTTCCGAAATCGGCAGGCGCGCATCGCGGCGATTGGATGAAGCAGGCGCGTGGTTCGCACGAGGTGCGTGGAAAGACGCTCGGGATCATCGGTTACGGCAATATTGGCAGTCAGCTTTCGGCGCTTGCCGAGGCTATGGGCATGCAGGTGATATTCTACGATCCGACCGACAAGTTGAATCGCGGCAATGTCGTGCCCTGCGCAACGCTGACCAAGCTGCTGGCCGAAAGCGATGTGGTCAGCATCCATGTGCCGGAGACGGCGGAGACGAGAGGCATGATGGGTGCCGGCGAATTTGCGGCGATGAAGGCGGGATCGTTTTTCATCAACAATGCGCGCGGCACGGTTTTCGACGATGAAGCGCTCGCGGCGTCGCTGAAGATGGGGCATCTGGCCGGAGCCGCGATCGATGTCTTCCCGGCCGAACCCGCCAGCAATGACGATCGCTTTGCATCCCCGCTGCAGGGACTGGAAAATGTCATTCTGACGCCGCATGTTGGCGGTTCGACGCAAGAAGCGCAGCAGCGAATCGGGTCGGAAGTGGCACGAAAGCTGATTGATTATTCGGATATCGGCTCGACATTCGGCGCGGTGAATTTCCCGCAGGTTCAACTGCCGTCGCGGCCGACGGGTACGCGCTTTATTCAGGTGCATGAGAACGTTCCCGGACAGATCAGCCGACTGAACGAAATCTTCTCGCGCCGCCAGATCAACATTTCCGCGCAATATTTTCAGAGCGACGGTCATATCGGTTATGTGGTGCTGGAAGCGGATGGCGCTGTTGACGATGCGACCGGCGTGCTCAAAGAAATCCGTGCGCTGCCTGGAACTGTGCGTGCGCGGATGCTCTATCGCCGCGATTGAATGGTTCTTCAGCCTTGCGCCGCGATCATATGTCAGCTGGCGCGGCGCGGAGCCGTCTCGGTGTCACTGGCCGATATCGGCGTTGCGTCCGCCCCGAGCAGTAGCGCGCGGACAAGTGTGGTCGGATCATTGTCAAGCGCGATGCGGGGAAGGGTGAGCATTTCGTTTTCGTGCTCGGGCCATAATGCGCCCTCGACATTGCCGGAAGCCGTATCAAAGCCGATTTCGCGGATCATTTCCGTTATGCGTGTCGGCACAGCCTCGGGTTCGGCTACGGAATAGGCAAAATGCTGCGGTTTGACGCCTGTGGCTTCGGTGACTTTCTGGAGCGAATCGGTGAGCCCGGCCTGCGCTTCGTCGAAGCTGGTCTCACCGAGCGGCGTATCATCGTCCGTACGCAATCCGATTGTGACGAGGGAGCTTTGCGCGAGCTGACGGATTTCGTCCGGCGTCAGCATATGCTGAGCGTGAGCGTCCGCCTTTGTGATCTTGCACGTCATGAACGCGCGATCAATCAGCCTGTCGCGTTCCTCGGCCGCAACCAGCATCAAGAGCCGGAACAGCAAGGCGTAGGCTTGCCGTTTTTCCTGCGCGGTACGGCATCGAACGTCGATACGTTCGCCATCAATATCGGTAATGATCCGGTTGCTGCCGCCAACCAGCGATTCCAGCGCAAGCCACCAGGGTAATTCCGGGGACCGGAGATGCCTTGCGGACACGTGAACCGCGAAGGGCATGTTGCGTGCACGAAACAGAGGCGCGACGCTATTGAGGATACTGCGGTATGCGCCATCGAACGTGAAGCAGACGAAACGGCGTTTATAGTCATGCTGAACGAGACGGCGGCGCATTTCGGCGAGGGACACCACATCGAGATGGATCGCTGCGATCAGCGCGGCCATTTCTTCCAGCATCAGGGGGTCTGTTTCGGCAAGCAGGCTGGGAGGAACGAGGCTTGCTTCTTGTGACTTGACGCGCTGGATTGAAAAAATGACGCCCTGTCCCATCGAAAATCTGGGCAGAACATTGCTTCGGTCACGGAAATAATGTGCGTGGAGAAAGGCTCCGTAGGGTCCTCGTGGCAGATCGCGGATCATATGCACCCCCTTAAAGCTTGCGACCTCGCGGGGTCGCAACGTTCTCGGAAGAGATTGATATGATTCGCGACAAGTCCCAATTACGGAAAGGTTGTAGTGCCAGTGAGTTTATCTGAGGTGTTGATAAAATTTTTTGCCGCGGCGTGTAAGGTAATTCTACGGATTGCACTTTTGTGGTGAAAAAGGCACAGGAGCGCAGATGGTTTTGTATCAAATGTACCAATTCGTTAAAAAGGGTTGTGGGCATGTGATTTTTTTATCATATGTTTATCAACTGTGGTGAAAGGTTTTTTGCATATCTAACACACATTATGTGACTTCATGTATTCTATCAATGTTAAGAATATGCACGTCAGACAAAATTGAATGCACTGCGCTTTATTTTTCGGTGTTACTTGATTTTTATAAATATTACTCCAAAATAGTTACGGAAATTATTCGTGATTGATAAGACGATCTGGGAGAATATTGCTGTGTGGGATCATAGTGAAACCGTTTTGAATCACCATTTGCGTGATTCTGCTTATTCTATCAACTCACTCCGGTTGGATAATTCCGCTTCCTTGTCAATTACACGCAGACAATTGCATAATGAACTTCTCGCTCGTCTGAGAGAGTTCATTATTACAGGGAAAATCAAGGATGGCGCCAAGGTTCCGGAGAAAGAGCTTTGTGACTATTTTGGTATTTCACGGACGCCATTGAGAGAAGCTCTGAAAGTCATGGCGTTTGAGGGGCTCGTTTCCCTGACGCACAATCGAGGAGCCACCGTCAGACCGATTACAATCAACGATCTAAGGGAAGTTTTTCCCATTTATGCACATCTGGAATCGCTGGCTGGGCAGCTTGCCTGCGACCGGTTGACGAAGGACGAAATCGGCGATCTTCTGAATATGCACGACCAGCTTGCAGCACTTTGTGACGAGGACAAGTGTTCGCAATTCATAATACTTGACGAACTCGTTCATACGCGGATCGAAATCGCGGCTTCAAACCCTGTATTGTCACGTATGTTACAAGTTGTCTCGGGACGGGTGCGCCGCGTCAGACATCTTGTGCGCGCTCCGAAAGAGCGGCAGAGAGATGCGCTTGAAGAGCATGGCCGCATCATGACCGCACTGAAGCAACGCGATAATGTTTCCTCGGCGAGCGCAATCAAAGCACATGTTGATAGCTCCTTCCGGTTTTTTGAGGAGAAGCTTGAGGCGAGGGCGGCGTAAGCGGATTTCGCTACACAATAACAATTCATTCAAAATTCAACGTCGGCCTTGCGGAAACCGCCATTCTTTCAGAGACTGTGCGCCTGCACCTGGCTTGCCTTGTCTCCCTCCAACTCCATCCGATGCCGGGTCCCAACACAGGGGGCGCATATGTCTGTACTCCGAGCCTTTCTGATGGCCGCTTGGCTGATGCTGAATCTGGTCATTGAGATCTTTGCCGCAATGCTGGTCTATATCTATCTCGACCTGTATCATCGCGTCACGTTTGGAGAGTTGGTCGGCATTGCCAGGGATATTCTTATCAGTTTCACGCAGCATCTGACCAATATCGCCCCGGAATTCGCCAATCAGGCAAATACCTCGCTGCTGGGCGAATTCGGGGCCAAATCAATTCTGTTGCTTGTTATTGGCCTCCTCGTTTCGGCGGTGCTGAGATCTTTGACTATGGTGATATTCACGGCCCTAGATGCCTATCGGAAAAGCAAGATCGGTAATCCAGTGGAAGAAAGCGGAAGTGCAGCTTAATCCGTCGTCTGATTTAGCCTGCAATAAAAGTGAGAAAATAAGACAGGGATTCGATGAAAACCAACGAACCGAGATACATTTATCTCAAGGATTACGAGCCATCTGCGTATCTCATTGAAACGACCGAGCTGGACATTCGCCTCCGTTCTTCGGCAACGCTTGTCAAGGCCACGCTTTCCTTCGTCAGAAATCCATCAAGCTCCGACGCTTCCCTCCCGCTGGTTCTGAATGGTGAGAATTTGACGCTCAAAAGCGTTTCGATCAACGGGCAGAAGCTGGCCCCATCCGCTTATGAGGTCTCGGATACGGCGCTGACGATCCCGAACCCGCCCGAGGGGGCGTTCACGGTTGAGACACAGGTTAGCTGCGACCCGCAAGCCAATGAAGCGCTGTCCGGCCTATACCGTTCCGGCAAGCTTTACTGCACGCAATGTGAGCCGGAAGGTTTCCGCCGCATCACCTACTCGCTCGACAGACCGGACATTCTGTCGAAATACCGCGTACGCATCGAAGCCGACAAGAAACGCAATCCGATTCTGCTGTCCAACGGCAATCCGGTCGAAAGCGGCGATCTCGCTTCCGGCCGCCATTATGCGATCTGGGAAGACCCGTTTCCCAAGCCTTCCTATCTGTTTGCGCTCGTCGCAGGCGATCTCGGCATGATTTCCGGCAGCTTCACCACCAAGTCCGGCAGAAAGGTGGAGCTGCGGATCTACTGCGAACCGGGCAAAGAAGATCGCTGCGCATGGGCGATGGAATGTCTGAAACGCTCGATGGCGTGGGATGAGGAGCGTTTCGGCCTCGAATATGACCTCGACATTTTCATGATCGTCGCTGTAAGCGACTTTAATATGGGAGCGATGGAGAATAAGGGGCTCAACATCTTCAATGACAAGCTGATTCTGGCCAGCCCCGAAACTGCGACCGATGCCGAATATGAATCCATCGAGGCCGTCATCGGTCACGAATATTTCCATAATTGGTCGGGCAATCGCGTAACCTGCCGCGACTGGTTTCAGCTCTGCCTCAAGGAAGGGCTCACCGTTTTCCGCGATCAGGAATTTACCTCCGACCTGCGCTCGCGCAGCGTCAAGCGGATCATGGATGTCAGCCACCTGCGCACCCAGCAATTTTCCGAGGATGGCGGACCGCTCGCCCATCCCGTGCGCCCGGAAGCTTTCATCGAGATCAATAATTTCTATACGCGCACCATTTACGAGAAGGGGGCTGAACTTTGCCGCATGATCATGACGATCGTCGGCGAGAAGGGCTTTCGCAAGGGGACCGATCTATATTTCAAGCGTCATGACGGCGCTGCGGCGACCGTTGAGGATTTTATTACGGCGATGGCGGACGCCAACAAGGCGGATCTCAGCCAGTTCATGCTATGGTATTCACAGGCGGGCACACCGGCGCTGGCCTGCCGCATGACCTATTCCGAGGCTGAAAAAACCGCGACCTTGACCGTCAAGCAGACGCTTGAGCCAACGCCGGGACAGCCGAAGAAAAAACCGTTGCATATCCCGCTCAAGCTCGGTCTGGTCAATGCGAATGGCAAGGATCTCCCGCTGAAGCTCAGCGACGGGACCAAGATCAAAAATGGCGTGCTGGAGGTTCGCAAGGCGTCGCAAAGCTTCACCTTCACGGGCGTCAAAGAGCGCCCGGTTCCATCGCTGCTGCGCGAATTCTCTGCCCCCGTAACGCTCAGATCCAATCTGAGCGACCGCGATTACGAGTTTCTCATCGCACATGACAGCGATCCGTTCAGCCGCTGGCAGTCCGCGCAGAACATTGCGATGAAGCTGCTTGTGTCGATAACGGAGAAAATCCGGGCGGGCGAAGCGCCGCGCGTGCCGCGCCGTTTTGCCGCCGCCCTGGCGCCGCTCGTAACGGATGAAACGCTGGAGCCTGCCTTCAGAGCGCAGATGCTGTCGCTTCCCGGATATCGCGACGTCATTCTGGCGATTGGGGAGGATGTCGATCCTGCCGCGATCCATAAGGCGATCATGGCCATGCGCACATATCTCGGCAAGTCGCTGAAGGCGGAGCTGGAAGCCGTCTACGAACGGGAAACAACCGAGGGCCCTTATTCTCCCGATGCGGCCAGCGCGGGCAAACGCGCGCTCCGCAATCGCGCGTTGAGCCTGATGTGCGCAACGGATTCCCGCATTGCGCTGAAGCGTCTGAAAACCCACTACAAGACCGCAACAAATATGACCGACGCAATGGCCGCGCTGTCCATTTTCGGTTTTGTCGATAGTTCAGCGCGCGACACCGTGCTGAAATCCTTCTACAAGGCATGGCGGAAGAACCCGCTGGTGCTCGACAAGTGGTTCGCGGCTCAAGCGGTCTCCCCGCTCCACGGGACGGTCGCATGCGTCAAGGAACTGATGGAAAATCGGGAATTTTCCATGAAAAACCCGAATCGCGTCCGCGCCCTGATTGGCGCGTTCGCCAATCGCAATCCCGTTCAGTTCAATGCGCCGGACGGCAAGGGGTACAAGTTCGTCGCTGACGCCGTGCTGGAGCTGAACACGTTCAATCCGCTCATGGCGGCCCGGCTTCTTGGCAGTTTCGAGCTTTGGCGCATGTATGAACCAAAGCGTCAGGCGGCGGCGGCTAAACAGCTTGAGCGTGTTGCAAAATCGAAGTCTCTTTCCCGTGATGTCTACGAGATCGCAGCAAAAATGCTAGATAAGTCTGAAAAGGTGGAGAAGTCGTCAGCTAAATAGTCGAAATGCTGAACGAATCGGCAAAAGCTGTCTTTGATGACTTCGCTACAGAACTTATTGATGGTCGTGGCAAACGGTTGGGCAAATCTTGCAGCATCGCTGGAAGCAAATGTGCGAGCCTATGCAGTTGGCAGCCTTGTGGCAGCATCCCTGCTGTTCGTACTATCTGCCGCCTATGTCTTCAGTCTGCATGAATTCTCAAGCGATATTATTGCAGCCTGTCTTGTTTGCGCATTTCTGGGCGGGATGGTGACATTCGTCGTCACGCGTGGACGCTCGGCGGCGTTGTTGCGCTCGGCGATGGAGCTGCGCGATGGCACCGAGTTGCTGCTGCGCGATGGCCGGGCGGCGCTGCTTTACTGGAATCTGGTCAAGGGCGAATTGAGCTGGTCGGAATCTTTTTACGACATGCTCGGCATTCCCGCGCCGGATGGAAGCATGCGTTACCGGGACATGCGCGATCTGCTCCATCCGGGCGACGATCTTTACGGGCTTGTGGAAAGCAACATTCGGAACAACGCGGATGCAATCAACGTATGCTTCCGCTTGCGTGACCGCGAGGATGGGGGCTGGCTTTGGTTTGAGTTGCGCGGACGGATCAGGCGGCGCGGCGAGACTGGCGCGCCAGTCCTTGTTGCGGTCGTCACAGACGTCACCTCGGAACGCGAAAAGCAGGTTGAAAACGTTAACAAGGCTGCGCGGCTGAGCGACTCCATCGAAGCGATTTCGGAGGCCTTCGTATTATGGGACAATCGCGACCGGCTGGTGGTCTGCAACCGCAAATTCAAGGCGATCTACAAGATCCCCAATCGTTATCTTGTGCCGGGCACGCGATATTCCGAAATTGCCAAGGCGGCGAAGGAAACCCTTCGGCAGGGGCCGTGCAACGCCAATGGGCAACCCAAATTGGGGCCAAGCGCCTATGAGGCGGAAATCAGCGGGGATTGCTGGCTGCATATTGGCGAGCGCCGAACCGAGGATGGCGGCTTTGTGAGCGTGGGAACCGATATTACAGCTCTCAAGCAAAGCGAACAGCGCCTGTCCGAGCGTGAATCCGAGCTGAAAGCCACCGTCGCCGATCTGGAAGCGTCGCGGGGCAAGCTCGAAGCGCAGACGCGGCAACTCTATGAGCTGACCAACAAATATGCTGCTGAGAAAGAACGCGCCGAAGCTGCGAACCGGTCGAAATCGGAGTTCCTGGCCAATATAAGCCATGAGTTGCGCACACCGCTCAACGCCATTATCGGCTTTTCAGAAATGATCTATACCCAGCTTTTCGGGCGGATCACGCAGGTCAAATATGTCGAATATGCCCATGACATACAAAAGAGCGGGCAATATCTTCTCGAAGTGATCAACGACATTCTGGATATGTCGAAGATTGAGGCCGGGCGTATGACGCTCGTTATGGAACAGCTTAATATCAACGATATTGCGATCGAGAGCATGCGGGTTGTGGAGCAGGCGGCGGAATTGCGCAATATCGAGCTGAAGATAACCGGCAACACGGCAATCGAGCTGGATGGTGACCGCCGCGCACTCAAGCAGGTTCTGATAAATCTGCTCTCCAACGCCGTCAAATTCACCCCGATCGGCGGCGCGGTCACGATCAGGACCTACCGCTATCGCGGTACGGTGCGGATTGCCATTATGGAT
>JAHQVI010000226.1 GCA_019634405.1 Hyphomicrobiales bacterium | reverse complement strand
TGCGGCTGAACACCATCCGCACGGCGAGGCAGGCGCGATCCTCACCCTCGATCAGCGAGCAAAGATCGTTCGAGAGCGCCTCGGGCAACATCGGGACGACCTGATCGGGGAAATAGACCGAATTGCCGCGTTTTAGCGCTTCCTTGTCGATGGCGGTCCCGGGGGTGACGTAATGGGCGACATCGGCGATTGCGACAATGACGACGAAACCGCCCTTGTTGTTTTCATCGTCGTCCGGAGCAGCCCAAACCGCATCATCATGGTCCTTGGCGTCGGCCGGGTCGATCGTGATCAGCGGAATCTTGCGCAGATCTTCGCGTCCGCGCGCAGCCGGCATTTTCAGCTTCGCCAGTTCGCCGTCAATGGCGGGCGGAAAGCGCGTTGGAATGCCCTGATTTTCGATGGCGATCATGCTGATCGCCTTTTCGCCTTCGGGATGGCCTAGCGTTTCAAGGATGCGCGCGCGCGAGGCGATGTGGCCACGCCCCTCTTTCGTGATCTCAAAGCGAATGAGATCGCCGTCTTTTGCGCCCTCGACCTGGTCCGGCGGGATACTCCATTCCCTGAGCTGCTTCTTGTCGATCGGTTCGATCACGCCGCCCTTATCGCCGGTCGCGCGAAAGATTCCGAGCTGACGGGTGCGTTCGCGCGGCAATATCCGGATGGGTGAGGCCGTATGGTCAAAGCCTTCGGCCTTGTCTCCCGCCTCGATCCGGGAGAGCACGTGATCGCCAATGCCGGGCACGCGCCCGGGTCTCGGCATCATCAGGATGCGCGGCGGCGGGCCTTCTATGGCTTCTTCCCAATCGACCGGAACGGCGTAAAGCTCTCCGGCCTCGTCATTGCCGACCACTTCCAAAACCATGACGGGGCGAAGCTCGGTCTTGCCGCGCAGGCGCTTGCGCCGCTTGGTGATGAGCCCGTCATCGGCCAGATCGCGAAGCAGCGCTTTGAGAATGATGCGCTGCTCCCCCTTGAGATTGAAGGCGCGGGCGATCTCGCGTTTGCCGGCCTTGTCGGGTGAGGAACGGATGAATTCCAGGATCGCCTCACGGCTCGGGAACTCCGACGCGCCGGCTGAATCCTTTCCCGATGCGTCTTTCTGTTTGCGGCTCAAGCGGATGGACCTGGCGTTGTCGTTGCTGATTTGGATTTGCTTTTCGGTTTCGCGGCCGCTTTCGCCTTGGTTTTGGGGTCTGCGGCCTTGCTCTTTGTCGCTGTCTTCTTCTTCTCGGCGTCCTTCGCGGCAACCTTTGTCTTGGCTTTCGGCTTGGCTTTTGTCGCCGCTTTGCCGTTCTTGCCATTTGCACTGGCGCGGGCAGCAATCAGTGCAACGGCCTCTTCCATCGTAATACTGGCCGGATCGCGCTCCTTGGGAATGGTGGCGTTGACCTTGCCATGCTTCACATAGGGTCCGTAACGGCCGGACAGCACCTGAATCTCGCCACCAAGCTCGGGATGTTCGCCAAGCACTTTCAGCGGCGCAGCGGCAGCGCGTCCGCCGCGGCCTTTTTTCGGTTCGGCAAGCAGGCTGACCGCGCGGTTCAGACCAACCGTGAACACTTCGTCCGGCCCGTCGAGATTGGCGTATTTCTTCTCATGCTCGATGAAGGGTCCGTATCGGCCGAAACCGGCGACGATCGGATTGCCCGTTTCCGGATGCTTGCCGACCTCGCGGGGCAGGGCGAGCAGTTTCAGCGCCATTTCCAGATCGTGTTCGCCGTCGAGACCGCGCGGGATCGAAGCGCGTTTCGGCTTGTCACCTTTCTCCTTTGGCTCACCAAGCTGGAAATAGGCGCCGAAGCGTCCCGTCTTGAGAAATACTGTCTCGCCACTGTCCGGATCGACGCCAAGCTCCCGGTCGCCGGAAAGGGCAGGGGCTTCGCCCGGCTCAGGCGCGCTATCGGAGAACTGGCGCGTATAGCGGCAATCGGGATAGTTGGTGCAGCCGACAAAAGCGCCGAACCGGCCGATTTTCAGGCCAAGCTGGCCATCGCCGCAAGCCGGACAGGCCCGCGGATCAGTGCCGTCGGCATTAGGCGGAAACACGTAAGGGCCCAGCATTTCGTTCAGCGCATCAAGCACTTCAGAAACGCGCAACTCCTTGGTTTGGTTGACGGCGGCGGTGAAGTCGCGCCAGAAATCGCGCAAGACGTCCTTCCAGGCCAGCTTGCCATCCGAGATCAGGTCGAGCTGTTCTTCCAGATCCGCCGTGAAGTCATATTCCACATAGCGCTTGAAGAAGCTTTCCAGAAAGGCGGTGACGAGGCGTCCCTTGTCTTCCGGGATCAGACGCTTTTTCTCAAAGCGCACATATTCGCGGTCGCGCAGCACGTTGAGCGTGGACGCATAAGTCGAGGGGCGCCCGATGCCCAGCTCTTCCATTTTTTTGACGAGCGAAGCCTCCGTATAGCGCGGCGGCGGTTCGGTGTGATGCTGCTCGGCCTCGATAGCGCGCCGTTTCAGGCCTTCGCCCTCGGCGAGTTTGGGCAGGCGCGCATCGTCATCGCCTTCCTTGTCGTCCTGACCTTCCTCATACAGCTTAAGGAAGCCATCGAAGATCACAACGGAGCCGGTTGTCCTGAGCCCGTAAAGCTGCGAGCCGTTTGCGGCGTCAATATCGATCGTGGTGCGTTCCATGTCCGCGCTTGCCATCTGGCTGGCGACGGCGCGTTGCCAGACCAGCTTGTAAAGTGCGGCCTCATCCGGCTTCAGCGTCCGTTTCATAGCATCGGGCAGACGGTCGAAGCTGGTTGGGCGGATGGCTTCGTGAGCCTCCTGCGCATTCTTGGCCTTCGTCTTGTAAACGCGCGGCGCGGCGGGCAGGTAGCGTTCGCCATATTCATTGGTGACGACGCTGCGGCACTGGCTGATGGCTTCGGGAACGATCTGGACGCCGTCCGTTCTCATATAGGTAATAAGGCCAACCGTCTCTCCGCCAATATCGACGCCTTCATAAATCCGCTGCGCAACCTGCATGGTCTGGCGCGCGGAAAAGCCGAGTTTGCGCGAGGCTTCCTGCTGAAGCGTCGACGTCGTAAAGGGCGGGGCGGGGTTGCGCTTGTAGCCGCTGACGTCGATCGAGCGGACCTTGAAGATGCATGTTTCCAACGCAGCCTTCAGCTTCAGCGCTTCGGTTTCATCGGGGATATCGAATTTTTCAAGCTTCTTGCCCTGAACGCTCACGAGCCTTGAGGCAAAGTCCTGATCCGCACCGCCGGCAAGCTGTGCGGCAATCGTCCAGTATTCCCGCGATTTGAACGCCTGGATTTCGGTTTCACGCGCGCAGATCAGACGCAAGGACACCGACTGAACGCGGCCGGCCGACCGGGCGCTGGGCAGCTTCCGCCAGAGCACGGGAGACAATGTGAAGCCAACAAGGTAGTCAAGCGCACGCCGCGCCAGATAGGCGTCCACCAGGGGCATGTCGATATCGCGCGCATTGGCGATCGCGTCCATGATCGCGTCTTTGGTCACCGCATTGAAGGCGACACGCTGAACCTTGACACCCTTGAGCGCGCGTTTTTCCTCAAGAATCTTGAGCAGGTGCCATGAAATGGCTTCCCCTTCGCGATCCGGGTCGGTTGCCAGTATCAGGCGTTCCGACCCCTTCACGGCTTGAGCAATCTCGCGAACAACTTTTGTCGAATCGGCGCTAACGGACCAGGCCATTGCAAAGTCATTATCCGGTTCGACCGAGCCATCCTTCGGCGGCAGGTCGCGCACATGACCGAATGAGGGGATGACTTTGAAGTCTTTGCCCAGATATTTGTTGATAGTTTTTGCTTTCGCCGCCGATTCAACGATGACGATATTCATACGAACTTCCGTTTTTTATGTCTGATGTGGCAAATTTCGATTTAAAGGCCGTCAACGGGTTTTTGCGCTGAACGTCAGTTCAAAATGCCTCGGCCATGAGCGCCCCAAACCGGCGTACAGTTAGGTCAAAAGAGCAACAGCGTGTCAAATGGAGATTTTCATGAGTTGAAACGCCTTGCGGGAAACAACTAAAAAGGGTAGTCGCTAATACGTAATTATTCCTCATTTTTAAAGTGTAAGGCAGGGTAGATTGCCACGTTTATGCACAATAAGAAGGACAAACTGATGATCAATGTCCAGGAAATCACTCCGTCTGAGGGAACTTTGTCTGTGAAACCACACGAAAAAGATCCGTTTATGGATCAGAATAATGAATTAGACACTGCAAACCCTAAGGAGGTCGCCGAATACTCCGCAGAATTACTTACAGAAATTCGCGATATGGCTGGCCAGTCGGGTCTCACTTTCCTTGCCTATCTGACACAAGTTGCGCTTGAGGAAGCAAAAATTCAAGCGGGCAAGCCAATCGGCCGTTAGAATTTCCGGGCCGAAAGAAGCGGCGCTTCGCCTCACGGCGCCGCGTCCGTTTCGAACTGATCAGCGCGCAGCGAGATATGCTCATTGCTGTGCCGTTCGATTAGCCCGGCCAGATCAAGCTCAAGAATCGCCACCGCCAGCGATCTCGAACTTAGTCCGGTTTGCCTGAGCAATATGTCGGGATGAACGGGCGTGTAACTCAAGGCTTCCAAAACCTGCTGGCGCAGCTCGTCGTCACTTGCCGGCGCGCCAGTGGTCACGACATAGGATGAGGACGGATTGTAAAAGCCGGTGCCGCCGTATTGTGGCGACATTTGCGGTGTTCCGAACAACTCGGTCATCACATCATCCGCTGACGTCGCCAGATAGGCCCCGTTGCGGATGAGGCCATTCGTGCCCGCAGCGCGCGGATCGAGCGGATGTCCGGGGATGGCGAACACGTCCCGCCCCTGTTCTCCCGCCAGCCGGGCTGTGATCAGCGAACCGGATTTTTTTGCTGCCTCCACGACCACCACACCGGAGGATACGCCGGAAATGATGCGGTTGCGTCTTGGAAAATCCTGCCCACGCGGCGTCGAGCCAGGCGGATTTTCGCATAAAAGCAGGCCTTGCTCGGCAATGATTTCATGAAGCGCGGCATTTTCCGGCGGGTAAATCATGTTGATGCCGCCTGCAATGACGGCAATTGTCCCGGTATCTATAGACGCCTTGTGGGCGGATGTATCGATACCGCGCGCCAGACCTGAAACAACGGTAATGCCGGCGCGCCCGAAATCGCCCGCCATGTTGGCGGCCAGTTGCCGCCCGATCGCCGAGGCGTGACGCGAGCCGACAATGGCGACGGTTCGCTTTGAAGCCAGCGCTGTATCGCCGCGCGCAAACAGGATTGGCGGCGGAGCGTGAATCTGTCGCAGCAGCGGCGGGTAGCCCGCATCGGGTATGGAGAGGATCTTCGCGCCGACGCGTTCAGCCGCGTCCCATTCAACTTCCGCGGTTGCGCGCGGAACGACCTGCTGCGGCGCGCGCGATCCGCCGCGCCGGCCGAGGCTGGGCAAAGCCTCGATAGCCGCCGCGGCGGAGCCGAAATGCGCAAGCAGTTCATGAAATGTTGCGGGGCCGACATTTTCTGTGCGGATCAGCCGGATCCAGTCGAGCCTCTCCTCATAGTTCAGTATCTGCGACCGTGTATTGTCAATGTCAGATCCAAACAGATTATTTTGCCGTTCCGCCAATTTTGCTTTCCTCACCCTTTAGCAGCCGCGAAATGTTCGCATGGTGCCGGATGAAGACGAGCGCTGTCAGTATCGTAAAAAGCCCTATGGCAAGACCATACCCGAAAAGGGCGAGGACGAACGGCGTCGCCAGCGACGCCAGGAGCGCGGACAGCGAGGAATAGCGGCTGATATAAGCGACGGCCAGCCAGATCACAGCGAAAGCGCCAGCTGCGTTCAAGGACACGCCTGCCAGAATGCCGAGATAGGTCGCAACCCCCTTGCCACCCTTGAAACCCAGCCAGACGGGATAGAGATGGCCCAGAAATGCTCCCAAACCGGAAAGCAGCCCTAACGGTTCGCCCCATTGCCCGGCAATCAGAACGGCAGCGGCCCCCTTGCCGATATCACCGAGCAGCGTCAGCGCCGCCAGCCATTTGCGGCCGGTGCGCAGGACATTGGTCGCCCCGATATTGCCCGATCCGATTGTCCGGATGTCTTCCAGACCGGCAAGCCGCGTTATGACAAGGCCGAAGGCGATGGAGCCGAGAAGATAGCCAAAGGCCAAGGCCCCAAGAAGCGACAGAGCGGAATAATCGCTGAAGTCCGGAAGCATTCTCAAGCCCCCCGCGTATTGGAGAAATTTAGTGCCGTGATTGGGACAAGGTATAGACGCAGGTGCCGCCGACAAAGCTTTTAATCGCACGCCCCTGCAGCACCCTTTCATCGAAAGGGGAGTTTTTCGACTTCGATGCAAGCATGGGCGCGTCAACTCGCCAGGGCTTGTCGAGATCAACGACGGCAAGATCCGCTGGACCGCCGATTTCCAGGCTGCCGCCGGGAAGACCGAGTAGCTCGGCAGGCCTGCAGGTCATTGCCCGAAGCAGCGGCCGCAATTCGATATTGCCATTGTGATAAAGCTGAAGCGCGGCGGGCAGAAGCGTCTCCACGCCGAGTGCGCCGTCCGCCGCTTCCGCGAATGGCCGTCGCTTGTCATCCACATCCTGCGGATCATGGGCCGACACGATGACGTCGACATTTCCCTGCCGCAACCCTTCTACCATCGCCTGCCGGTCGCTTTCGGCGCGTAAAGGCGGTCTCATCTTGTAGTAGGTTCGGTATGAGCCGATGTCGTTTTCGTTTAGCGTGAGATGATTGATCGTGACGCCGCAGGTTACGTGAAGCTTGCGCGCTCGCGCCGCTTCTATGGCGTGAAGCGATTGCGCACAGGAAATATTGGCGGCGTGATAGTGGCCGCCGGTCAATTCCGTCAGGCGTATATCGCGTTCCACGATGATGGTTTCCGCTTCCGTGCAGGTGCCGTGAAGACCCAGGCCTGTGGATACTTCGCCTTCATTCATGACGCCACTTGCCGCAAGGTCGCGATCTTCGGCGAAGTGAACGACGAGCGCGTCAAAATCCTTCGTATAGCTGAGAATATTGCGCATGAGCTGCGCATTGCCGACAGTGTGGGTGGCGTCCGTAAAAGCCAGAGCGCCAGCTTCGCGCAACAGGCCGATCTCGGTCATTTCCTTGCCCGCCAACCCCTTGGTCATGGCCGCCATCGTGTGGACATTGACGATGGCCGTATCGCGCGCGCGCCGCTCAATGAAGTCGACCAGCGAAACATCGTCGATCGCCGGTTTGGTGTTCGGCATGCAGATGATCGTGGTGACGCCGCCTGCAGCAGCAGCCCGGCTTGCAGTCGCCAATGTTTCGCGATGTTCTTCGCCCGGTTCGCCCGTTGACACCTGCATATCGATCAGGCCTGGAATGAGCAGGTGCCCGCCGCAATCGATCATCTCCAGCTCGTCAGCGCCCGGCGACGGCCGGATGTGTGGTCCGGCATCGGCAATACGCCCCTCCTCGACTCGAAGGCCGCCTGGTTCGTCCAGACCACTTTTGGGACAGAACAAACGCGCATTGACCAGCTTCTTCGGTCTGTTGTCTCGCTTTACGGTCGATGACGCGATCATTGCGGTTTCCTATTCCGGCAAATTGCGGGCGAGCACCTGGAGAACGGCCATCCGGACGGCGACGCCCATTTCAACCTGTTCCCGAATCAGACTGCGGGAGCTGTCGGCGACAGCGGAGGAAATTTCCACCCCGCGATTGATCGGGCCGGGATGCATGATCAGGGCGTCGGGGCGCGCACGTCTGAGCTTGTCCATGTCCAGTCCAAAGAAATGGAAGAATTCGCGTGTCGACGGCGCCATCGATGCGGCCATGCGCTCCTTCTGGATGCGCAGCATCATGACCACATCCGCATCCTGTATCGCATCGATCATGCGTGTATGAACCTCAACCCCCAACCGGTCGGCGACGAGGGGCAGAAGCGTTGACGGCGCCGCAACCCTTACATGTGCGCCAAGTGCGTTCAGCAGCAGGATGTTCGATCGCGCAACACGGCTGTGCAGGACATCGCCGCAGATTGCAATGGTCAGCCCCTCAATATGTCCCTTGTGGCGCCGGATCGTCAGCGCATCGAGCAGCGCCTGCGTTGGATGTTCATGTTCCCCGTCCCCGGCATTGATGACGGCGCAGTCGACGCGTTGCGACAAAAGCTCGACAGCGCCAGCCGCATGATGACGCACGACAATGATGTCCGGCCGCATGGCGTTCAGCGTCATTGCCGTATCGAGCAGGGTTTCGCCCTTGTCAATGGACGATGTCCGCAGCGCCATGTTCATGACATCTGCGCTGAGGCGTTTACCGGCCAGCTCGAACGAGCTTTGCGTGCGTGTGGAGGATTCGAAAAACAGGTTGATCTGGGTGCGGCCGCGCAATGCGTCGCGTTTCTGGATGCTGGTGCGGTTGTAATCTGCTTCAGCGTCAGCCAGATCCAATAGGCTGGTAATCTCCGCAGGCTGCAATCCCTTGATGCCAAGCAGATGCTTATGCGGAAAATCAACAGTTTGTGCCTCTGGCGGATTATTCATTGGACGCCTTTATAATGTTGCCGAATTTACTCGGCAAGCGGCATTAGTACGATCATTATGATTTCCAGAGAAAATCCCTTTCAGGCACTCTGAAAGCTGAGAAACTCAAGGATAAGCAGAATCATATGAATAACAAGGTGAACCCGGTTGAGAGCGCCGGACAGGACGTCGTGACTGCTGCCCTGCTGGTTATTGGCGATGAAATTCTCTCCGGCCGGACAAAGGACAAGAATATCGGCGCGATTGCGGACCATCTGACCGAGATCGGCGTCCGTCTGAGCGAGGTGCGGGTCGTACCCGACGAGGAAGTCGAGATTGTCGATGCGCTCAACGCCATGCGCGCACGCTATCATTACGTTTTTACGACCGGGGGCATCGGGCCGACTCATGACGATATTACGGCCGATGCCGTGGCGCAGGCGTTTGGCGTTTCCATCGATATCGATCCCCGGGCCGTCGCGATCATGCGCCAGCGTTTTTCCCAGGACGAACTGACGCCAGCGCGACTGCGCATGACCCGCATTCCTGCTGGCGCGGAGCTGGTCGAAAACTCGGTCTCTCTGGCGCCGGGCTTCTTCATCGGCAATGTGATCGTGATGGCTGGGGTGCCCAATATTATGGAATCGATGCTCAAGGCTGTGACGCCGAAACTGCGTACCGGAACGAAACTTCTTTCCATAACACTACACGCCATGGCGCCGGAGGGGCGAATCGCGCCGTTCCTGTCCGCCGCGCAGGACGCCTATCCGGACGTCAAAATGGGCAGCTATCCATATGTGAAGGATGGGCGTTTCGGCGTGCATCTGGTTTTGCGTGCGGTGGACCAGGCGCGTCTGGAGACGGCAATGGCGGATCTTGAAGGGCGTTTGGGTAAAGACGACGTGCCCTATGAAAGAATCGAATCGGATCAAACGCAATAGCGCGCCGGGGTTTAAGTATGAGTTGTTTGACTGGCGTGATGAAAGCTGCTTGCTTGCGGCTGCAATCGCGTGCTATGTCAAAAACATCCGGCGAGGCGTTTGCGCCGCCGATCTTCATGGCTGCCGGACTTACCAAAATTGGACGCGTAGCTCAGCGGTAGAGCACTACGTTGACATCGTAGGGGTCACTGGTTCAATCCCAGTCGCGTCCACCATCCTTATTTGCCGTTGCCTGCCGCCGCCTCCGGCCTTTGGGCACGGTTCAAGGATGATTCTTCCACCTTCAGCGCTGTTGTCGATCAGCCGGGCAATGTCCGTATACTTGCCGAGAAGATGATCACGCTCGTTCCGGTCAACGGCATCCTGTATGATGTCGCCGCGGGGCAAACTGCAGAGCGCTGAAGCCGGTTCCGGTTAACAGACCAGCGCTTCCGGCGGTGCAATTCATTCGCTGAGCCGGTCCACCAGACCGGATAATCAATCGCAAGGAGACAATCATGGACATTGCCGGCAAGAAAGCGCTGGTATTTGGCGGGACATCGGGAATCGGGCTGGCGGCATCGCTGCAGCTCACGGCGCTCGGTGCCGATGTCGTCGCCATCAGCCGCAATCCCGATCGCGCAGGCGAAGCTGCACTCGGCCTCACGCTCAAGCAATGCGATGTGCTTGACGAGCAGGCGCTGCAGGCGCTTTTTGCCGAATGCGCGCCTTTCGACATACTGATCAACGCAGCCACAGGCGGCAAGCGCGTCATCGGGCCGTTCCTTGAGATGGATCTGGCGGGCTATCGCGCTTCGTTCAACAAGCTTTGGGGCTATACGAATGTCGTTCGCTATGGCGCGCCGCATTTGCCGGATCATGGGGCCATTGTTCTGGTCAGCGGCTCGCCCGCCCGGAAGACCCGTCCTGGACAGATTGCGCTCGGCTCGGTTGGCGGAGCGGTTGAGGCCTTTTCTCGGGGGCTTGCCAATGAGCTTGCGCCGCGCCGCATCAATGTTGTCTCGCCGGGCACTATCGACACGCCTATGAGCCCGCTTCAGGGGGAAGAGCGCGCCGCCAACTATAATAAGATAACGAGCGGCAACGCCATACCGCGTGCGGGCAGGGCGGACGAAGTCGCCCAGGCGATTATCTTCCTAGTGCAGAATGAATTCGTGACCGGCACCACTGTCGATGTCGATGGCGGCTGGCTGATTTCGTAGTCAACCCGGGCGGTTCAGGGACGGTCATATTCGATGCGCACCCGTGCGGATCGCCGTTCTCCCTGGACGTTCGACGATATCCTTCACGGCTTCCCGAACAATTCCTTTACGTAGAAAAGCAGTAATAAAAGAACAAATTTCTGAATTTGCAATACATGTTCCGCATCCGTAAACATTATATCGAATCATAAGCAGTTTTATTAAATCATGATATTCGTATAAAAGAATTTTTAATTAAAATGGCGTGGCCCAACGGTCATATATCAGCAGTAAAAAATTCGAATTTGCCGCATACCATTTGAGCGCAGAGCATAATTATATAAAACAATATCAATTCTGAAATTTTCTCGGTTAAAATGATGTTGGATAAGATCAAAACAATTCTTTTTGTCTACAATGGCAACAAGTTGCGCCTAGGAAGTAACGTTATGAGGTCTTCTCAGCTTTGTAATTTGATGCGTCCGCATTTTCCTCAAGATTATAAGTTAGACGTGTCTATACTGCCTACTGGCGTCGCAATCTATAAACAAATATATTGGGCATCAAAATTAACTGAAGGCACAATATTGTTTTTTACAAAAACAACATTTAAGTAAGTATTACCGCTAACCATATCAATATTGAAGCGTAAAAATTGCTTTATCTGTGTCGACTATGTGGATAGCGATCTCAGTAAAATGCATGAACGCAATGTTGACGTACATATTGCTTCATCTTTGACATCAGAACGAATATTGAAGCAAATTAAGCAAAAAAAAGAAAAATCGAAAATCAAAATTGACGGCATTATAAAAACGCTACACCACAATGCGGATATCGATATATATAATATGGATTTTCCTAAATCTAAAGATGTCTCTATCGTTTACTTTGGCACAAGAAACCGTGCATATATACCGAATTCGTTAAGTCACAAAATTAATTATCTTGATGCCTCAAATACTGATAGCTTTAAAAAATCCATAAGACTTATTGATAAATATAATGTGCACTATTGTGTTTCAGCTCAAAAGCAAAACGGAGACGTCATTATAGCCAAGCCTTTCACGAAAGGTTTTACCGCAGCGATTCTGGGCGCGAATGTCATCGTCAACCGCTGTACCGATGACGCCGAAGAGCTGCTCGGCTCGGACTATCCGTATTTTGTGGAAGCGCAAGATGACATGGATATTCGCTCATGCGTGGAAAAGGTCGAGCAAACATTCGGAGGACCTGAGTGGACTATCGCTCAAGACCGCATGGCCAACATGAAAAGGCTGGTCGAGCCGTCATCGCTGGCGCAACAGATGATGGAAATTGCCCGGGAGCTTGGGCGGTAAGCACGATATAACTGCTTTGCATTCAGCCATGACCGACCGCGCGATGCCGCCCACCGCCCCAGTTCAATATCTGCGCGCGTTCGGCCTCACAAGCGTCTTTGCCTGCGCATTCCAACGCCAGCAGCTTCTCGGCGTCAGATGCGTGCCGCCCATCCAGCGGTTGAGACGGCGGAATTCCGCCGCATCGCGTTTTCCGAGCAGCGCCGTGGTGCCAAGCCCGGTCAATTTCAGCTCGCTGCCAAGATAGACCTCGCGCTGCTCATCATCGAATTGCGACGAAAAGGGCGCGTTTTGAAGCCCCGTCACAAACGGTGCTGCGCCATAGGCAAGATCGTCGAGAATGCGCCAGAAGCTCAGATCACCCATAAAGGCGGCTTCCTCTTCATCTTGAAAAAGCTGGAAAATCCGTATCGGCGTTGCGATACCGGTATAGACCATTTCGAGTATGAAAGCTTCAGTGCGCGAAAGGCCGCTGACGGGCGCGGGAAACTCCTCCAGATGCCGCAGAATCGATGGCCGCAGGAAGGGCAGGGCAGAGGTGTTGTATGACAGAAGCGAAAACCAGTTCTCCGGCGTTGGCGCGCAAAAAGCCGACCAGGCCGCCCCTGCAAGCGCGTACTGGGTCGGTGTGACCGGAGATTTCAGCTTCAGATGCATTCTAAGCCGCGATGGCGTCTCGTGCCCGATGAAATTACCGGTCTGGATCAGCGAGATGCGCGAGTGCAGCTCTGTCTGCTGCCGCAGGAAATCAAGGATCTGCAGAAGCTGGAGCTGGTCGTAGAGATCGTGCTCGAACCAGAGCGTAATGTCGGAATAATCCTTGAGATTATGCATGATGGCAGAGCGCTCGGCAAAAGCTTGCCGAATCTCGTCAGGATCGCCCCAGCCCTCATAGACGAGATAATCTATCCGGATCTCGTCCAGTTCGTCCAGCGTATCGGTCTGGGGAACTGGGCCCTCATGGAGAATGTCCCGCCAGCACAGGATCTGATCGTTAATCCGAGCCTCGCGCATGCGTTCAGCAGCTGTGTCACCATTGGTGATGACCAGCGTTTTGGCGTGGCCATTCTTCATCCGCGCCCCCGATAGGACGGCACGCCCTGATCTGGCAACCACAGATTTTCCGGCGGCTTGCCCGTCTGCCAGAATATGTCGATCGGTATGCCCCCGCGCGGATACCAATAGCCGCCGATACGCAGCCATTTGGGGCTGAGTGTCGCGACCAGCTTTTTTGCGATATCGACAGTGCAGGCTTCATGAAATGCGCCGTGATTGCGAAAGGAAGCGAGATAGAGTTTCAGGGATTTCGACTCCACGATCTTTGCTTGTGGGACATAATCGATCACGATATGTGCGAAATCTGGCTGCCCTGTTATGGGGCAGAGGGAGGTGAATTCAGGGCAGGTAAAACGTACAAGATAATCTGCCCCCAGATGTGGATTTGGAACGGATTCAAGGACGGCTTTGTCGGGTGATGCCGGTAAGGATACAGCGCTGCCGAGTTGGCTCAGCTCCGCATTCCCCTCATCTTCTGCGTTACGCTCACTCATGCTCATTTTCCGCGATATACGCATCCTTCATGACATGAGGGACGGGAAATGTGAACCTCCGAAAGCGCAGGAATCTGCACGATGAGCTGTGACCATATCCAAATTGCAATATTTTCCAGAGTCGGTGCCCCAATTGCTTCAATTTCGTTGAGGAACTGATGGTCAAGCGCGCTACGCACGACGGCGATCGCAGCATCCAGATCGTCAAAATGGAAGACCAGGCCGGTCTCGGGATCGGGCTCGCCCTCGACGGTCACGCGCACATGGAATGAATGACCATGAATGCGGGAATTCGGATGGCCGGGGGCGGCGGATGGCAAAAAATGCGCCGCCTCGAATGTGAAGTCCTTGTAGATCTGCATTGTCATAACTTTGATATGGGAAATATTCCCCCAGCATTGCGAACGCGCCAACGCATATCCTCATTTGGCGATCTGCGCGATATTTTGTATGGATGGAAAAGGGGCTCGCTGCAAGCGACACGGACCGGCGGCAAGCCGCGCAGGCTCTCAGACTGTTTCAATCCGGTTCAAGGGATGCCGGCAAGCTTGTGCATCTGCATTGATAGCCGCCAGTTGGGGTTGGCCAGGCAAAACGCCGTCGATCGCTCGATATTGGCCGCAAGGTTGGGGCCGTCCATCGGTTGTATGAAGAAATGGCGGAAGGGGAGGGCCTCGTAGGCCACCGGACTGGCATCGTCCTGCGGATAGACGAATTTCAACTCGTCCCCCGTAAGCTGAACCAGCTTGGCGCGCCCTTTCGGACTGACGCAAATCCAGTCGATACCGGCCGGCGCTGCGATCGTGCCATTCGTCTCGATGGCGATCTCGAAGCCATGAGCGTGTAAGGCGTCGATCAATGGCCGATCAAGCTGCAGCAGCGGCTCTCCGCCGGTGCACACGACATAGCGCCGGCCAGCTTCACGGTCTGGCCATGTCCGCGCAACGGCCTCGGCCAAAGTTTTCGCATCGGCGAATTTGCCCCCGCCGGGACCGTCCGCGCCGACAAAATCGGTGTCGCAGAAACGGCAGACAGCGGCAATGCGATCCTGTTCCCGCCCGGACCACAGATTGCAGCCCGCAAAACGCAGAAACACGGCGGCGCGGCCGGCATGGGCCCCTTCGCCTTGCAACGTGTAGAAGATTTCCTTGACCGAATACATCAGTGCAAATGCGGTTTGATTTCTATATATTTCTCATGGACGTTCGGCATGTTGTACGTGCCGTAACGCAGCGTGGCGTGCCCGCCCTGCGTGACCTTGGAGGCCCTCAGAAGCGGCTCGATGACTTGATAAAGCGCATCGGCGTCCGGTCCGTAAAAGAACAGGAACCCGTCACTGCCATCGACATTGATTTCATGCCCGTCCAACTCGCCAATATCCTTGCCATTCAGCAGCTCCACGATGTCGTCTTCGAGGTCAAAAAGCGGGTCGAGCGGACGGTGCTCGTCATTCCAGAATTTTTCGGCAAAATCATAGAAAGTCACAATGACCAACTGTTCCGTCATGATGTCCTTTCGCGAGCAGTCCTTATAGGTTCTCACGCCATTTTTTGTAGCCTGCCGCGCGCAGCTGGCACGCCGGGCATTCCCCGCATCCATATCCCCACTCATAGCGGGTCTCACGTTTGCCCAGATAACAGCTATGGCTGTGCTCGGCAACCAGTGCAACCAAATGGTCGCCGCCCAACGCATGCGTCACCGCCCAGGTTTCCGCCTTATCTCGCCACATGAGCGGCGTTTCAATCGTGAACGTCGCGTCCATGCCCAGCCCGAGACTGCGTTCGAGCGATTTTAGCGTTTCGTTCCGGCAATCCGGATAGCCGGAGTAATCCGTCTCGCACATGCCGCCAATCAGCCGCGTCACGCCCCGGCGATAGCCAATGGCCGCCGCATAGGTAAAGAACAGTAGATTGCGCCCGGGCACGAAGGTATTCGGCAGGCCGCTTTCGTTCATCCAGATTTCGGTTTCCTGCGTGAGCGCCGTCTGGCTGATTGCTCCAAACCCGCTCAGATCGACTATATGGTCGTCGCCGCGCCTTGCCGCAAGCGTAGGAAACCCGGTTTCAAGCGCTGCGAAAACCGCTTGCCGCGCGTCCAGCTCGGTCCGATGACGCTGCCCGTAATCGAACCCGACCGTTTCGACATGGCTGTAGCGGGTGAGCGCCAGCGCAAGGCATACGGTAGAGTCCTGTCCACCGGAAAACAAGACAATGGCGCGATCGGCCGATGCTCCGCTCATGAGTTTGCTCCAGATTTCGCGAAATTTCCTTCAACGCAGCCGCGAGTCCACCTATAACGGCGCAGAGATACTGATTACCATATAGAGGATGCAGTCATGACCGCAATTGCTGACATTATCGGACGTCAAATTCTCGATAGCCGAGGAAATCCCACGGTCGAGGTCGATGTCATCCTCGAAGGAGGGTATATGGGCCGGGCCGGCGTCCCCTCCGGTGCCTCTACCGGCGCTTATGAAGCGCATGAATTGCGAGATGGGGGCGAAGCGTGGATGGGCAAAGGCGTCATCGAAGCCGTCGAAGCTGTGAACGGCGAAATTCATGACGCCCTGCAGGGGCTGGATGCGGAAGAACAGCGTCGTATTGACGAAGCTCTGATCATGCTTGACGGGACAGAGAATAAAAGCCGTCTCGGGGCTAATGCGATTCTGGGCGTATCGCTCGCAACCGCCAAGGCAGCCGCTGATGCGTCGGGTCTGCCGCTTTATCACTATCTGGGCGGTGTCAATGCGCGCGTCCTGCCAGTGCCGATGATGAATATTATCAATGGTGGGGCACATGCCGACAATCCGATCGATTTTCAGGAATTCATGATCATGCCGATCGGCGCAGAAGGGTTCTCCGAAGCGATGCGAATGGGAGCCGAAATATTTCATAATCTGCGCAAGCTGCTGAAAGATGGAGGACATAACACCAATGTCGGCGATGAAGGCGGTTTCGCGCCAAACCTGAAATCGGCGGACGATGCGCTTGGCTTTGTCTCGCGCGCGGTCGAAAAGGCCGGCTACAAGTTGGGTGATCAGATCTATCTTGCGCTCGATACGGCCTCGACGGAATTCTTCAAGGACGGCAAGTATCATCTGGAAGGGGAGGGCAAGGTGCTCGACTCCGCCGGCATGGCTGATCTCTACGAAGAGCTGTGCGCCCGCTATCCGATCGTCTCCATCGAGGACGGTATGGCGGAAGACGATTGGGAGGGTTGGCAAGCCTTGACCTCTCGTCTGGGAAACAAGGTCCAGCTCGTTGGCGACGACCTGTTCGTTACCAATGTGAACCGCCTGCGTCAGGGGATTGAAAAGACGGCCGGCAACGCAATCCTCGTCAAGGTCAACCAGATCGGTACGCTGAGCGAAACACTCGACGCCGTTTCCATGGCGCAGCGGGCGAATTTCAATGCCGTGATCTCGCATCGCTCCGGGGAGACGGAAGACGCGACCATCGCGGATCTTTCGGTCGCCACAAATGCCGGTCAGATCAAGACGGGCTCGCTTTCGCGCTCGGATCGTCTGGCAAAATATAATCAGCTTCTGCGTATCGAGGAAGAGCTGGATTCAATGGCCGTTTATGCAGGCCGTTCGGTTCTTCCTGGGGAAACTTCCTGATTTGATCCGATGTTAAGCTGTCATTAACGGCATGGCGGCATCTCTTAATGGGGATATGGATAGGATTGCCGCCCGACATGATCACGACACGCAGACATAGAAATAGCCGCCACGCCATTCTCCTTGCCCTCTGCTTGGCGTTAATCGGCTATTTTTCGTATCATGCCGTGAAAGGGGATTATGGCCTTGATCGCCGCACAGCGCTGACGGCCAAAATTGCTCTTCTCGAAGCTGAACTTGCGGATCTGAAGGATCGCAGGATGCGGTATGAACACGATGTTTCGTTGATGACAGCGCGTGTTGAAAATGAAACCGACCTTCTCGATGAGCAGGCCCGCAACCTGTTAAGTTATGTCCATCCAGACGATATTGTGGTATTGCGCGCAAATCAGATAGTTACGCCAAAAGAAACGAACAATGCCCGCTAAGTATTGAAGGTGTTCTATTTACGCCCGCTCCGGTGTAAGGTGGTTGTATGCCGATAGCTGTTTTGATGCCATCATTTTCGCTCGCGCAAGACAAGGGCAGGCTGGCGAGATGGCTCGTGAAGGAGGGCGACGACGTCTTGCCCGGCGACCTGCTGGCCGAAATCGAAGTCGATAAGACGACCGTCGAGCTTGAAGCGGAGCAGGGTGGCACGGTCGGACGCATCGTCGTACCGGCAGGCGAGGCACCGATCGCGGCCGAGACGCCGCTGGCTTTTCTGTTGCTTAAGAATGAGGATTCCAATGCGCTTGAAGAGCTGGAGCCACCGGCCGTTGCGGTCGACGAAAACGGCAAGCTTTTCGAGACGGAATTGGCTGTCAGCATCGTTTCGGATGATTATGTCCGCGCCGCCTATCATCCGGACAGCTACGAGGTGATCCCGCATAGCCGGATGCGCCAGACTGTCGCGCGGCGTCTTAGCGAAGCTAAGGGCGCTATCCCGCATTTTTATGTCACGATGGATTGCCGGATAGATGTTGCACTGGAATTACGCAAGGAAATCAATGCGTTGGCGTCAGAAGATGATGGCCCGCAAGTGCGAGTTTCGCTAAATGATTTTCTGATAAAGGCGCTTGCCGTCGCCTTGATGCGCGTTCCCGTTGCCAACGCGTCGTGGACAGAGGAGGGCATCCTCTCCCACAAGCAGGCCGATATTGGCGTTGCCGTCGCGGTCGATGGCGGCCTTTAC
>JAHQVI010000225.1 GCA_019634405.1 Hyphomicrobiales bacterium | reverse complement strand
TAAGGCTGCGTTGACGCTCGTTTGCTGAAATAACCTCTCCGGCCACCCGGGCGTCCAAATCATATCGCACCAAGGCAAATCAAGTTTTCACGCCTAGTTTGACTGCACAATGCCGGGTTTTAACTGACAAAAACATTAGGGAGCCTGTGACCGCCAGCATCACTTTTTCCCCGTAAAAATAACAGCGTAAAATCTTTACGCACAATTTATGCCGAATTGGGTTATTTGATCTGTTCATTTTACGCAATTTCGCGCTAATCGACCTTTGCACGTTGAGGGAAGAGATGGGTGATCTGATTTACGTCGCCTTGATCTTTGGGGGATTTGGGCTGTGCTGGCTCGGTATATTTATTTGCCAGCGTTTATGAAGGTGGTTTATGGGACTGGAACATATTATCGGCGGCGGGGTGGTAGCGTTTCTGATTGCATATCTTCTATATGTGCTCGTGAACGCTCAAAAGTTCTAAAGGTCAAAAATGGCGGACGACACAGCGCAGCTCTTGCTCTTCGGTGTCGTTATCGTCATCCTGACACCTCTGCTTGGCCGCTACATGGCGCGGGTCTATGCTGGCGAGCGGAACTATCTGACGCCCGTTGTGGCGCCGATCGAAAAGATCATCTGGCAAATTTGCGCGATCGATTCTAGAGCAGAGCAGCACTGGTCGCGCTACGCCTTTTCCGTGCTGGCGGTCAACATCGTCTGTGTGTTGATATTTTATGCGATTTTGCGCCTGCAATATTATCTGCCGCTCAATCCAAGAAGCGTGATGGGGCTTGAGCCGTCCGCCTCTTTCGCCACAGCCGTCAGTTTCATTACCGGAACCAACTGGCAGGCCTATGCAGGGGAAGCCGACCTCTCCTTTTTCAGCCAGATGGTCGGCTGCACGGCTCAGAATTTTCTCGCCGCCGCAACCGCCATGAGCGTTGGCATTGCGGTCATGCGCGGGCTGACGCAGAGCCGCGCCAAGACGCTTGGCAACTTCCATGTGGATTTCATCCGCACCATTCTCTACATCCTGCTGCCGGGATCGTTTATTTTTGCTCTGATCTTCGTATTCCAGGGCGTTCCGCAGACATTGTCCAATTTTTCGACGGTTGTGACTGTGGAAGGCGGCGAGCAGGTTCTGGCTCACGGGCCGGTTGCTTCACAGGTCGCCGTCAAGATGTTCAGTACGAGCGGCGGCGGTTTTTTCAACGCCAATGGCGCGCATCCGTTCTCAAACCCCACGCCGCTGACGAATTTCCTGCAGGCGGTTCTGATTCTCGCGATTCCCGCCGCATTGACCTACACCTTCGGCACGATGGCCGGAGACGTGCGTCAGGGCTGGGCGCTTTTTTCGGCGATGGCGTTTCTGTTCGTGATCGGGCTGGCTGTCGTCTATGCTGCCGAAGGCGGCGGAAATACGCTTCTCAACCGCCTGCCCATCGATCAGACGACCGGCAATATGGAAGGCAAGGAAACGCGTTTCGGCACGGCAGGGTCGGCGCTGTGGGCCGTGACCGCGACAGCCACGGCGACAGGCGCAGTCAATTCCATGCTCGAAAGCTATACGCCGATGGGCGGGATGGTGCCGCTTCTCAATGTCCAGCTTAATGAAGCGATTTTCGGGGGCGTCGGATCGGGCTTCTATAGCCTGCTTTTCTACATTGTTCTGGCCACGTTCATTGCCGGGCTGATGGTCGGGCGCTCGCCGGTCTATCTGGGTAAGAAAATCGAAGTGCGCGAGATCAAGCTCGCCGTTTTGACGCCTTTGATCGTCCCGATCGGGATGTTGCTCCTGCCTGCGCTGGCTCTACAAATTTCCGAAGCCGCCTCCGCCATGTACAATAAGGGGCCGCACGGTCTCACCGAGATACTCGTCGCATACGCCTCGGCGGTCGCCACAAATGGCGCATCATTTGCCGGTTTCGACGCGAGCCAGCCCTTTCACCTGAACGCCCAGGCGCTCGCCATGATGGTCGGCCGTTTTTCCTTTATCATCGCCGCTCTCGCCATCGCAGGATCGCTGGGCGCAAAACGCTCTGTGACGACAACAGTCGGCGGCGTTCCCACACACACACCGCTCTTCGTCATTTTGATGATATCAATCATATTCATCTTCGGCGCGATGAGCTTTTTTCCCGCGCTTGCACTTGGCCCGCTTGCCGAGCATTTTGAAATGCTCGCCGGGCAGACCTTTTGACGAGCCGCGGTCGGTAAGGCCATGATCTGGAACGAAACCAACGGTGATCTGCAACTGTTCGATACGGGCATTCTCCGCCGCGCCGTCGTCAGTGCGGTCAGGAAACTCAACCCGATCACGCTGGTTCACAACCCGGTCATTTTCGTTGTCGAGATCGTTTCCATTCTTGCCACGCTGTTCGTGATCCGTGATCTCGCCGCCGGTGATCCCACCGCGGATGCGCAGGTCCAGATCACGCTCTGGCTGTGGATCACGGTTCTTTTCGGCAATTTCGCCGAGGCCGTCGCCGAAGAGCGGGGGAAGGCGCGGGCGGAAAGCTTGCGCGCATCGCAAAAGACCACTGAAACCAAGCGTCTTGTTCTTGAACACCGGATGGATTTCGAGACTGTCAAGAGCAGCGAACTGGCCACCGGCGATGTTGTGTTGGTGGAGGCGGGCGACATCATTCCCGCCGATGGCGACGTCGTCGATGGCATCGCCTCGGTCGACGAATCCGCCATTACCGGGGAATCCGCGCCGGTCATCCGCGAATCCGGCGGCGACCGCTCCAGCGTAACCGGGGGCACGAAGGTCGTGTCCGACTGGATGAAAGTGCGTGTCGTGATCCGTCCCGGCGGCAGCTTCATCGATCGCATGATCGCGATGGTCGAAGGCACCCGGCGGCAGAAGACGCCCAGTGAAGTTGCGCTGACCATCATGCTTGTCGGTCAGACGATCGTGTTCCTCGTTGTGGTGGCGGCGCTGGGGCCGTTCTCATTTTATTCCGGCGGTATGGTCGCCACGACCTTTCTGCTTGCTCTGCTTGTTACGCTCATTCCCACGACGATCGGCGCTCTTCTTTCCGCAATCGGCATTGCGGGCATGGAGCGGCTGGTCAAGGCAAATATCATCGCGAAGTCGGGCCGCACGGTCGAGGCCTGCGGTGATGTCGATACGTTGCTGCTGGACAAGACAGGCACGATTACTTTTGGCAATCGGATGGCGGATGCGATGAAGCCGTTGCCCGGCGTGCAGATACGGGATCTGGCGGAAGCGGCTTACCTTGCCTCGCTCAGCGACGACACGCCGGAGGGGCGATCGATCCTGGAACTTGTCGAGAGAACCTACGGCAAGATGGTCGAAAACCCCGCCGTGTTGCGCCATATCCCGTTTAGCGCCGAAACCCGCATCAGCGGGGTCGATCTGCATCCGGAGGGCGAGGTCCGGAAGGGCTCGGAGGATGCGATCCGCTCCTACGCAAAAATGGGTGAAAACTACCAACTCACGCGTATCATTCAGGATATCGCCCGCAGCGGCGGCACGCCCCTTGTGGTTGCGCGCGATCACCGCGTTCTCGGCGTCATACATCTGAAGGATGTCATCAAGCCCCATATTCGCGACCGTTTCATGCAGCTTCGGCGTATGGATGTCCGCACTGTGATGATTACGGGGGATAATCCGCTCACCGCTGCCGCCATTGCGGCCGAGGCCGGCGTAGACGATTTCCTCGCCGAATCCACGCCGGAGCGCAAGCTGGAGCTGATTCGTAAATATCAGGGCGAGGGGCGCGTCGTCGCGATGTGCGGCGATGGCTCGAATGATGCGCCCGCTCTTGCCCAGGCCGATGTCGGCGTCGCGATGAATGACGGGACGCAGGCAGCCAAGGAAGCGGCCAATATCGTCGATCTTGACAGCGATCCAACCAAGCTGATTGAGGTGGTGCGCGTGGGGAAGCAGCTTCTCATCAGTCGCGGTTCTCTGACGACATTCTCGATCGCCAATGACGTTGCGAAATATTTCGCGATCCTGCCGCCGCTTTTCGCCACTGTCTATCCCGGGCTTGGCGCTTTGAACGTCATGGATCTGCATAATCCGCAAAGCGCCATTCTCTCCGCCGTTATTTTCAATGCATTGGTGATTATCTTTCTTATTCCGCTGGCGCTAAAAGGGGTTAACTATGTACCGTCGAGCCCGGACATGCTTCTGGGGCGCAATCTTGCCGTCTACGGTATTGGCGGTATTATTGCGCCATTCATCGGGATCAAGGCGATTGATTTGCTGATTGGCGGTCTCGGGTTAGTTTAGGACGCATTATGCTGAAAGAATTGCGCCTTGCCGTGTCGCTTGTTCTCCTGATGACGGTTCTGACCGGACTGGCCTATCCGTTGACCGTGACCGGACTTGCGCAGCTCATATTCCCGAGCGCGGCGAATGGCAGCCTGATCTATGGCGGCGATGGGGAACCGATCGGCTCGGCGCTGATCGCTCAGAATTTCACCGGCCCGCAATATTTTCATCCCCGCCCGTCAGCCGTCAGCTATAACGCTCAGATTTCCGGGGGCTCAAACGAGGCGCCGTCAAGCCGTCAGCTTATCGACAAGATCACCGAACGCACGGAGGCGGCACGCGCCAGCCTTGGCGAACGCCGCATTCCGATAGGAATGGTGACGGCGTCCGGAAGCGGGCTTGATCCGCACATATCGCCCGCCGCCGCCTATGCGCAGGCCGCCCGAATTGCCGGTCTGCGCAATATGGCCGAAGGCGATCTATGGGCCGTCATCAACGCCCATATTGAGGGGCGGACCTTTTCGATACTCGGAGAACCGCGGATTAACGTTCTTCAGCTCAATCTCGCGCTCGATGCGCTGCCAAAACGCGACGGAGCGGTTGAATGATGACAGGGCCGTGTCTCTTAGCCGCTCTCGAATAAAGCGCGTTCGTCCGGCATCCTCTCATTTCTGAATTCAAATCAGAACAAACGTAATAATAATTGGAGACGCTATATGCAAAGACTTCAGGGCAAAACCGTGCTTGCAACCGCAAGCGCACAAGGTATCGGACAAGCCACGGCGCTGCGCATGGCGCAGGAAGGCGGGCGCGTTTTCGCCACCGATATCAACGGGGAAGCCCTTGAAGCCATCGCCGGCGAGCCGGGCGTCGAGGCCCGGGTTCTGGACGCCACAGACAAGGATGCGATCGCAGCGCTGGTCGCGGAAATCGGAACGGTTGACGTGCTGTTCAATTGCGCCGGCTTTGTCCATTCGGGCACGATTCTGGATACGACCGAGGACGAATGGGCCTTTGCGTTCAATCTCAACGTCACCGCGATGTTCCATACGATCCGGGCGGTTTTGCCGGGAATGCTCGCCGCCGGACAGGGGGCGATCGTGAACATGTCGTCCGTTGCCGGCGCCGTAATCGGTCCGCCGGGCCGCTGCACCTATAGCGCGACAAAAGCGGCGGTTGCCGGGCTGACGAAATCGGTTGCGGCTGATTATGTCAAGCAGGGAATACGCTGCAACGCGATCTGTCCGGGGACGATCGAAAGCCCGTCCCTGCAGGACCGCATGCGCGCGCAGGGCAATTACGAGGAGGCGCGCGCCGCCTTTATCGCGCGCCAACCGATGGGCCGTCTGGGCAAGCCGGAAGAAATTGCCGCGCTCGCCACTTATCTCGCTAGCGACGAATCAGGTTTTACAACCGGACAGCTTCACGTGATCGACGGCGGCTGGACGGCGTAAGGCAAGGGACCGTTTGGGAGGAACGCCATGAAAATCGAACTGGCCTATGGCAAGACCGGCGTCATGCTGGACGTGCCGGAAGGTGTTGACGCAACGGTCATCCGCAAGACGCCTCTGCCGATCCCCGGCGATCCGCACGCGGTAATTGAAGAGGCCCTCGCCTCGCCGATTGCCGCGCCTGCGCTGGAGGAAACGGCAAAAGGCGCAAAAACGGCCTGTATCCTGATCTGCGACATAACCCGCCCTGTCCCGAACAAGCGGTTTCTGCGTCCGCTGATCGAGCGTCTGACCGGAGCGGGCGTTCCGCTTGCCGGTATTACCATTCTCGTGGCGACCGGCCTGCACCGGCCGAATCTCGGCGAGGAGCTGGCCGAACTGGTCGGCGATCCGTGGGTGTTGGAGAATGTGGCCTGCGTCAATCATTACGCACGGGAAGACGCCGATCACGTCATGCTCGGCAATACGCCGAAACGCAACGTCCCTGTGGGCATAGACCGGCGTTTCGTCGAGGCCGACATCCGTATCGCGACCGGCCTGGTCGAGCCGCATTTCATGGCGGGGTATTCCGGCGGGCGCAAGGTCGTTGCGCCGGGCATTGCTCACCATACGACCATTCGCACCTTTCATTCGGCGCGTTTCATGGAGGACGAAGCAGCGTCGAGCTGCAATCTTGACGGCAATCCGCTCCATGAGGAACAGCTTGAGATCATAAAGATGCTGGGCGGCCTGATCTACGGGCTGAACACTGTCATCGACGAGCACCGCAATCTGATCTTCGCCAGCTTTGGCGAAATTCTCGAAAGCCATATGGCCGCGGTCGACTTCGTGCGCGACTCCATCGAGGTCAAGGCGCCGCGGAAATTCGATGTTGTGGTGACGAGCGCTGCGGGCTATCCGCTCGACCGCACCTATTATCAGACCGTCAAGGGCATGGTGACGCCGATCGATATTCTTGCTGCGGGCGGCACATTGCTGATCGTGTCCGAATGCGGTGAGGGGATCGGCTCTCCCGAGTTCCGCGCCGCGCAGGAGCGGCTTGTCACGCTTGGACCGGACGCATTTCTGGACACGCTCTTGCAGAAAACCTTCGCCGATGTCGATGAGTGGCAGACAGAAATGCAGCTCAAGCCGATGCGGATTGGTTCGATCGTTCTGGTTGCTCCCGGGCTGTCGGAAGAGGATCTTAAGGTGACGGGCGTAGAGTGCATGGCTGAGATCAATGCCGCCTTGCGAACGATCCTTGCACGGACAGGTACGCGCGAAATCGCGGTTGTGCCGGAAGGTCCCTATGTCGTGCCCTTCTGCGAGGCGGCATGAAAGTGACGAGCCGCCATCTGCATCTCGACCCTCTCGGCGGCATTGCCGGGGACATGTTTTCGGCGGCGATGCTGGATTTGATGCCGGCGATGGAGGCCAAGGCTCTGGCGGCGGGACAGGCGCTGCTCGGCGATAAAGTTACGACCGAGATTCTGCGTGACCCTGTTGACGGTTTTGCTGGCAGACGGCTGAAAGTCGTCTGCGAAAGCGGCGCGCATCATCGACGTCTGCCTGATGTGCTTTCGATGATCGATCGATGCGACGTCCTTCCGGACCGGGCGCGCGCGATCGCCACCGGTATTTTCACCAAGCTGGCCGAGGCCGAAGCGGAGGTGCACGGCAAGCCGCTGGAAAGCATACATTTTCATGAAGTGGGCGCAGCGGATTCCATTCTCGACATCGCTCTTGCCGGGCTCTTGATCGACGCGGCCGGGGCTGAAAGCTGGTCGGTCGGGGCGTTACCGCTTGGCGGCGGCACGGTGAAAACGGAGCATGGCCTGATGCCGGTCCCGGCGCCTGCCACGACGCTGCTCCTGCGCGGCTTCGATATCCATGACGACGGGGTTGGCGGCGAACGCGTCACGCCGACCGGCGCGGCGATCCTGGCCTATCTCAGGGACAGGATGATCTCTATACGTCCATCCGGCGCAATTGGACGGACCGGCATGGGGTTTGGCACGCGAAAATTGCCCGCCATGCCCAATATGCTCCGTGTGCTCGAAATACAGGGCGGTGACGAGGCAAACGATGTCGTCGCCGTCATCGAATTCGAGCTGGATGATCAGACGGCAGAGGAACTTGCCTGTGCGCTGGACATTCTGCGTGCGCTTGGTGGCGTGCGCGATATCGTACAGACCCCGTGTTTCGGCAAGAAAGGCCGCATGGTTGCCGCGATCCGCGTGCTCTGTGAGCCATCGGCACGCGAGCCGGTCCGTGATGCGATCTTCAGCCAGACGACAACGCTTGGCGTTCGGGAGCAGATCGTCACGCGCCATGTGCTTGAGCGATGGAGCGAAGAGCGGGGCGGCGTCCGGGTCAAGGGGGCTATGCGCGGAGACAGGGCTTCGCGAAAGGCCGAATTTGACGATCTGGCCCGCAACGCGCATGATCACGAAAGCCGCAAGGCGTTGCGCCGCAAGGTTGAGGACGATGAGTAAGCAAGCCGAACCGGCTTTGGCCGCAATCCTGGGAAAGATGGACCGCCCCGTGATCGCCGTGAGTGGCGGCGTCGACAGCCTGACGCTTTCCGCATTCGCCCAAGGGGTTGCGCCAGATTGCGAAATGCTGCATGCCGTGTCCCCGGCTGTCCCGCAAAGTGCGACTGAGCGCGTGAAAAAGCTGGCCGCCGGGCGCGGCTGGCGGCTGCGTCTGATCGATGCAGGCGAGTTCAGCGATCCGCGCTATCTCGCCAACCCGTCAAATCGCTGCTTTTTCTGCAAGACCAATCTTTACGGCATGATGGC
>JAHQVI010000224.1 GCA_019634405.1 Hyphomicrobiales bacterium | reverse complement strand
GGCTATCATGTCCGTAGACATGCCGGGTCAGCCGCGGATGTGGCCAGCCGGCAAGCGCGTCCGATTCCGGGAGGTTCTCGCTTTCGGAGTCTATGACGCGTGCGCGGGCCATGATGTCAGCTTCCGAGTCTTTCGACGACAGCTTTCCAGATCGTGTAGGCGACATCGTCCGGCTTTCCCGGCGCATCGATTACGACGCAGCGTTCCGGCGCGGTTCCCGCAATGTCCAGAAACTCGTCCCGGAGATTGCGATGGAATCGCAGCGACATCTCTTCAAAACGGTCCACGGCCTGTCCTGCGCTTTCTGCCCTTGCCTTTGCCCGTATCAGGCCTTCTTCCGGCGGCAGATCGAGTATCAGCGTCAGATCGGGCTGGGTGTCGCCGATAATGATGCGTTCAAGCGCGTCAAGCGCCGAGACCGGGACGCCGCCCGCTGCGCCCTGATAGGCGCGGGTGGAATCGTGGAAACGGTCGCAGATCACCCAGACACCGCGCTTCAAGGCGGGGCGAATGGTCAGTTCGAGATGGGAGTCGCGGGCAACGTAGAACAGGAGCGCTTCGCCCATCGGGCCGAGCGGCTTGGCCTTGCCGGAAAGGAGGATGTCGCGGATTGCTTCGGCGCGCGGCGTGCCGCCGGGTTCCCGGGTCAGAAGGGTGCGCACGCCTTCCTTGTCCAGCCTGTCGCACAGCAGTTTGGCCTGGGTACTTTTGCCTGCGCCCTCGCCGCCCTCCAGTGTGATGAACCTGCCTCTCGCCACGCAAGATCTCCTTCCGAATCCTTGCTATAGCGGCTTTTGACACAGAAAACCGGGCGTACTCAATCGAATTGTCAGTTTTCGTTGCTCTCGCTGTCGTGGATCAACCAACCGAACGCCAGTGTGAGAGCCGAGTCGAAGCCTTGCTGTATGATCCCGGCGCGGCCTATGGATTCAGCCGCATAAAGCGGGGCGGTTGCTTCGATGCCATCATCGCCGGTTACGCGAAGGTAGCCGATCTCGTCGCCTTCCTGAATAGGAGTTATGACCGGACCACGATAGACGATTTCCCCGCGAAGGCGTTGTTTGCTGACGTCTTTTGGCAGCAGCACGCGGACGTCGCCATCCCCGCGCAGCGGCACATATCTTTTCTCGCCCCCCCATGTCAGCGCTTCGCCAACAACTTCATCGGAGTTGAAAACGGTGAATTTTGCGAATGCGCGAAAGCCCCAATTGAAAATCCGCGTAGCCTCCGCCCGCCGCATTTTCGAGCTTTCCAGACCGTTCAGGACGAGGATTAGCCTGCGTCCGTTTTCCACAGCAGAAGCAACAATGCCATAGCCGGATTCCTTCGTGTAACCCGTTTTCAGGCCGTCTGACGGAAAATTGGAGCGCACGAGGGGGTTGCGATTGTAGAATTTATGTTTCCGATAGGGAAATTCCTTCTGCCCGAAATAATGGTAATATTCCGGATATTCTTCGATCAAATGCAACGCCAGCATAGCCAGCTCGCGCGACGTCATGAGTTGATCGGGATGGGGCAGGCCGCTGGAGTTGCCGAAGGTCGACTTCTCAAGTCCGATATTGCGGGCATATTGCGTCATCATTCTCGCAAAAGCTTCATCGGTTCCGGCAATGCCCTCGGCGACGATGATGCAGGCGTCGTTGCCGGACTGGACCGCGATCCCTTGAACGAGATCGGAAACGCTAATGTCGGTATTGAGCGGCGCGAACATTGCCGCCGTGCCCGAAGGTGCGCCGCCAGTGCGCCAAGCGTGTTCACTGACCGGAAATTCGGATTCCAGCGTCAGCTTGCCGGATTTCAGTTGTTCGAACACGATCGCCAGCGTCATCAGCTTGCTCATGCTCGCAGGCTTCATCAACTCATCGCTATTTTTCTCGAACAGGACGGTTTTGGTTTCGACATCGAAAAGATAGGCGTATGGCGCGCTCGTTTCGATCTGCGCGCTGACGACCGGCAGACCTATGCCCACAAAGGTCATCAGGGCAAAACAAAAACGGGCTATTCGCGAAAATGCGGTCATCGGACTCGGACATATATAAGATTAACAACTGACTCGACTGGCACTATCGGCAGCTGGCGCAAAAAAATCAATGCCTGCCCAAATATGCATGTCTAAATTTTGCGTGAAAACGTCTAACCTCCTATAAACCGCTCAACATATGCGTCTTTCAGGCCTGCAGCCTTGATTCTTGCAACCACACCTTGTGCCTCATTGTCGTCACGGAACGGACCGACGCGAATAAGATGTACGAAGCCATTGCCGCTTTGGGCTGTTTCCACCGATGTGGGCGCCACGGAGTCGTCGAGGATCGCCGCAAGCTCGTCGGCAATCGGCTTCTCGACGAAGCGTCCGGCCTGAACATAATAGGTTGTCGACAGATTTGGCTGTGGCTTTGAATTAGCGATGCGGATGCCGGGAACTGAAATGGATTTGTACCGCGGTGGTTGCGGCTGGACCGTGTTGCGCGCCATTCGGGCCGGACGCGGTGCGGGTAGCGGCGGAACAGTCGTTCTTGCCGACCGCATATTGCTGACCTGGCCAGGCGTTACGGATGCAACATTGACCGGTGCTTTTTGTTTGCGGTTGATCTGCCGGGTCTGAGCGCTGGCGGATCGTGTGCGCCGGGCCGGTTTGCCCGGCGAATTCGCATAGGCAATCTGTGGCCCCGCCCAGCGTTGGCGTGCGAGGAAATCGCGTTCGTAGCGATCGCTGCCATTAAGCGGCGCCCGGCCAAGATATTGGACGCGAACGGGCGCTGTGCCGGCCCGCTCCATTTTTAGCAGCGATGCGGCGGCCCGTGACAGGTCGATCAGGCGGCTGCCGCTATATGGTCCCCGATCGTTGACGCGCAGAACCAGGGCGCGGCCATTGCGCAGATTGGTCACACGGACATAGGAGGGCAGCGGCAATGTTGGATGCGCGGCTGTCAAGGCTTCCATGTCATAGACTTCGCCATTTGCGGTGCGCCGACCGTGAAACAGTTCGCCATACCATGATGCAACGCCGGTTTCTTCATAATGCGTGACTTCACGCGGCACATATAGCTTGCCCTTGATTCTGTATGGCGAGCCAACTTTGTAGCGTCCTCCCCCCTTCGGCACGGGCTGTCCGGATCGCACCACGCGCGGACTTAAGCGCTTGCTCTCATCGTCACTGCCAAAACTGGGCACTTTCAGATCGCATCCACTCAAGGTGAGAAAAATTGGAGTAACGAAAAGAATACGCGTCACCGAACGGGCGATGCAGCGGATATTTATTTTTTTTGCAGCGCAATACATATTCAATGCCACAGTTCACAACTCACTTGAAGAGGCTACGGAAATCTCAACCTGCCCAATTGTCGCGGAATGAAACAGGTTCGTTATACAACTCTAGGGTGAGTGAATTAGAAAACGGTTAGCCAAATATTTCGAATGCGCCGCAATGAGACAGACGGATGCTCAAGCCGCATTCGCATTGATGAAATTACGCCGGATCGGTACGACCGCTTTATGGTGCATGGAAAAGTCAGGCCGACGTCGATTGGCGGAAGGAAAGAAGCTGGAGCGCTCGTGACGGCGCGAACCGGAATGCCGTGCATTGCCGCGTTTTTCGGCATTGCCGTCGCCGCCCTATTCCTGGGCTCCCTGCTGATCGGTCCCGTTGCGCTCGATCCGCTCACTGCATTGAAGGCGCTGTTCGGCTCAGGAGATGATATCGACGTCCTGATTGTCCAGGAGCTTCGCCTGCCTCGCGCCCTGCTTGCGGCCGTCATCGGGGCGACGCTGGCGCTGAGCGGTTCGGCGCTTCAGGGCTATGTGCGCAATCCTCTGGCAGCGCCGTCCGTTTTTGGCGCACCGAGCGCGGCGGCCTTCGGGGCTGTGTTCGCCATCGCGGTCGGCGTCGCCGATGTCCAGTCCTTCGCCCTGCCCGTTTCAGCCATACTCATGGCGCTACTCTCCGTTGGCGCGCTGCTTATCCTGGCCGGACCGTCCGCCAACATGCTGACGCTGCTTCTCGCCGGTCTTGCGCTTTCCAGCCTCGCAAGCGCAGCCGTCTCGCTTGCGCTCAACCTTGCGCCCAACCCTTACGCCGCGCTCGAAATCGCCTTCTGGCTGCTTGGGTCGCTGGAAGATCGCAGCTTTCATCATCTGCTGCTCGCGGGTCCTTTCATTTTTGCGTCCTGGCTCCTTTTATTGGCCATACGCGGTCCCTTGCGCATCCTGACGCTCGGCGATGATGTGGCGAGAACGAGCGGGGTCAATATTGCGCGTTTGCGGCTCATAACGATATTTGGCGTTGCGCTCGGTGTTGGCTCATCGGTCGCCGTGTCGGGCGTGATCGGTTTTATCGGCCTCATCACCCCGCATCTCGTCCGGCCATTTGTCGGCTATGATCCCGCGCGCGTTCATCTGCCCGCGATGTTGGCTGGCGCGGCGTTGCTGCTGGCGGCCGATATCGCCACGCGGCTGATCCCGTCTACCGGCGAGATCCGCATAGGCGTTCTGACATCTCTGATTGGTGTTCCTTTCTTTATCTGGCTTGTAGTCAAGCATCGAAACCGCAATCTCCTGCAAAGTTCGGGGCCCGCATGATGGGGCTTCTCGTCAAGGATCTGGGCGTGACGCTGGGCGGAAAGACATTGCTGGGCGATGTCGGTTTTGAAGCTCGGGCTGGCGAGTTTCTTGCCATTGTCGGGCCTAATGGCGCGGGCAAGACGACTTTGCTCAAGGCGATTGCCGGATTGTTGTCCTATCGGGGGCAGGTTGCATGGCAGGGTGAGGATCTTGCCTCGGCCACCGTCTCAGCCCGCGCGCGGCTCATATCGTACCTGCCACAGGGCCATACGATTCACTGGCCGATCACGGCGCGCGAGGCGGTCACGATCGGTCGTGCGCCGCATTCGTCCAGCCTGACGCGGCTTTCCCCCGAAGACAATATGGCCATTGACCAGGCGATCGATGCCGTTGATGCGGGAGCGTTCGCACATCGTCCGGTCACGGAACTTTCCGGCGGCGAGAAGGCGCGCATCATGCTGGCGCGCGCGCTTGCGGTGAATGCGCCTATGCTGTTAGCCGACGAGCCGGTTGCCGCGCTCGATCCTGCGCATCAGCTCTCGGTCATGCGCGTCCTCGGCGAACAGGCGCGGCACGGCCGTCTGATCATCTGCATCAGTCATGATCTCTTGCTCGCCTCCCGCTTTGCCGACCGCTTTCTCGTTCTCGACAAGGGGCAGATTGCAGCGATCGGCTCCTATGCCGATGCGCTCACGCAGGAAATCTATGCGCGCGTTTTCGGCGTCACCACACGGCGTTTCGAAAGCGAGGGCGAGACGGTGACGATGCCCTGGGCATCGGTTTAATTCATCGAAGCGGAACGGAGCTGTCTGTATTTTGAAGTGTCCGGCGACATGAAGCCGGGCAAAAAATTACCGGTGCAATATCGATTAAAGCATAGCAATCCCAACCCCGGCAAAAATGCCGGGCCGTGATACAGCCAGCAGGGTTGGCCTGTTTGGGCAACTCTGCTATCCGCATAGGTGAAACATCAAGACAGACCGGAGATATTGATGAACCTGGCCAACATACTGGGATCAGTGGAACTGTTCACGCAGCGACTTGAAGTCTGGGCGGCGGAAGCGATTCCGCATTTTGTCGGTGCCATTCTGGTGCTTGTCATCGGATTGTGGTTTGCCCGTTTCGCAAGACGGTCGGTTCTGCGCCTGATCGCGCGCGGCGACCTTGTCGATGAGACCTTGCTGTCCGTCATCAGCAGTACTCTTTATTACGCCATCGTGCTCCTTGTCATTGTCGCCTTTCTCAGCCAGCTTGGCATTCAGACCACAAGCATATTGGCGGCGCTTGGTGCGGCGGGTCTTGCAATCGGTCTTGCGCTTCAGGGAACTTTGGCGAATGTCGCCGCAGGCATCATGCTTTTGTGGCTGCGGCCCTTCGAGCTGGGCGATTATATCGACGCCGATGGAATTGCCGGGACGGTGAACAAGATCGGGCTGTTCAGCACCGAACTGCATAGCTGGGACGGCGTCTTTCAGTTTGTTCCCAATTCGGAGCTTTGGAATACGCGCGTCACGAATTATTCGCGCTTGCCTACGCGTTTACTGGAGCTGAAATTCGGTATCGCTTACGACGACGATATGCGGACGGCGAAGGAAACACTAAGAAACATCGTGATTGCCGACGAGCGCGTTCTCGACGATCCCGAGCCACAAATTCTTACATATGAGCTGGGGGACAGCGCGGTCGTGCTGGCGGTGCGCTGCTGGACAAAGACGCCGGATTACTGGGCCGCACGCTGGGCCCTCACCGATGAAGGCAAGCAGAAGCTTGAAGCGGCTGGGATTTCCATTCCATTCCCGCAACGCGATGTCCATATTGTTGATGCGCCTCAGCAGCGTAATGAAGTTGCCGCGTGATGCAGCCATAGTCGCATGCTAAAATGAAGAAATCTAAATTGGCATAGGATAGATGCGGATCATGAAGCTGTGCGTTGCGATGGCGTTCTTGCGCCATTCCCTGCGGTCTTCGAGACCATCTTCGATGAAATCCACAGCTTCAGTGTTGCTGTTCAGCCTGGCGGTCATAGTGCCAGGCGAAATTGCCGCCAATCAGGAGGAAGCCGTAGACCAGGCGCCGGAACTGAAAACGCTGATGGCGCTACCACAGGCTTTGGACTCATCGCCCCTGCCGAAATATAGGGGCGAATTTATTTCGCTTGGCGCGGATGGCGTATGGCACGTCGCGCCAAGCGCGAAAGGCGCCGTCTACGGTTCTACGACAAGGTCGAAAAAGTCGAAAGAGGAGCAAGTTCCGGCTGACTGTTCGCCGGATACGATCATTCACTATGCGCTGCGAGCGCCGGACGCTTTCAGCTATGAAAAGAGCGGCATGCTATATGGCGTGAAGACGCATACGCCCGCGACACGGATCAATACGCGTTTTTGGGACATGCCTGGCTTCAATTCCTGTGCACTGGTCGTTTACGCGATCCTGAAACGCGCAGGTTGCCGCTGGGCCCGCTATACGGCCAATGCGAAGGCGATTTACGATATGGCCTATCGGGCCGGATGGAAGCCTTCTAACACGCAGCGCGCCGGCTGTATCGTTGCCTGGAACTCGCGCTGGCAGGGTGAGCGTGCGCGTATCGGTTCGTTGCAGAAGCAGGTCAAGGCGGGCAGCACGGCGTTTCGTCATGTCGGCATTACCACCGGGTCATGGATGGCTGTCGACAACAGCTCGTGGCGGAGCCGTCCAACGCGCTTTTTTACCTATCGCCCGCTTGTCTATGAAGCACCCTTCTTCCTCTGCCCGCCATCTTGATCCTGGAGCGCATTGACGAAAGGCAGGGCCGGTTTTCGGTCCGATGCTCTCTTTGTTGAAGCATCGGATTTGTT
>JAHQVI010000223.1 GCA_019634405.1 Hyphomicrobiales bacterium | reverse complement strand
GGCGATATTCAACGACAGCCTGAGCATCGTCGTAATCAGCAGAACGGTCGGAAATGCGGAAAAATCGAGCGGCCTGGGGATCCACAGCGACACCATGAGAATGAGAACCGCAAGCGCGATCGAAAAGGCGAGGCAGATATCGATCAAAACCGGTGGAAGAGGGAGAAACAGAACCGTCAGTATAAAGATTATACCGAACGCAAATCCGATATCAACTGCGCCTCCGCGAGCCGGGGCGTCCGCGGAGGATGAAAAGCCGTCAGCCATCAGGATCTACCCTTTCCAATGCGAGGGCAGAATGGTGCACGAACCTTGTGCGAAGATGCGCAGACCGCAGTTATCTAATCAGATCATTGGGGAAAACTGGGGCTGACAGTTCACCGGAAACGTAATCAAAAACCGGTTTCCAACCGCCCGTAAACCTGCTCGGCGAATCCTTTGATCACGCCCCCAATGAACGGAGCCGTGAGAGCGCCAACAACGAAAATCGCAATGATCTTGGGAATGAAGGTGAGCGTGATTTCCTGGACTTGCGTCAATGCCTGAAGAAGCGCGATGGCGACGCCCACAAACATCGCAGCGGCGACCACTGGCCCCGAAGCCACCAGAATCGCCCACAGGGCGGCCCGGACAACCTCCATCGCGTCAGCTTCATTCATGCTGACACGGTCACGCCATTGCCGATCAGCAATTCATCGCCATTGCTAAGTATCGCAATGGATCCTTCGGTCACCGCGCGCAAAGCCACAACTTCGCCGCTGATCAAGCCGTCGCCCGAGGTCACTGTCTTGCCGATCAGGGAGTCCGCTTGCGTGAAAGCAATGGACGTCAACAATGTGTCAAGCTTGTCGTTCATGCGAACGGATTGCTCAACATTGGCGAAGTCAGCAAGCTGCGCGATGAATTCCGAAGAATCCATTGGCTCCGTCGGATCCTGATATTCGAGTTCCGCCACTAACAGGCTGAGGAACGCTTCATATTCCAGCGCGACGGACGTCTGTGTCGTTGACTGGGTCGCCGCCGTACTACTTGTTGCGCTTACCGCTGTAGTTGCATCAATCGTCATTTTAGCACTCCTCCATCAAGCTCTTGTTCTGTCAATAGCGCCGCTTTCGTCGCCATGTTGTGCTTGTTTTCGATTGCAAACAGCGCCCTGATCGATTTCAGAGCGTCGAAGGCGCGCCCATTCGCAAATTGCTCCTGAGCCAATTTGAGACCGTCTTCTATCTCCGTATCATTGATTATTTCGATCAGTGAACGGTACGATTCCAGAAACAGATGCCCGGATTTTTCCATATTCGCCGGGTCTATCAGCGCCATCTGTACGATGAAATATAACTGCTTGAGCGGAGTGTCCGCCTGCTCAGGCTGCAGGACATGGTTCTCAAGCAGAAAAGTCACATCATTCAGAAAGGTAAAAGAAACCTTGCGATCAACCTGGATAACCGCGCCATTCACATAGAACTTTTCACCAGCTCTCAAATAAATCCGCATATCAGCTCTGGGCTAAACCCGCCGCAATTGAGTTTGAGACTTCAATGAGTCCACTGAAGTCATCCGTCTTGCCCTGACGCAGCCGGTCGAGTTCGCCCATGATCCAAATGCCAACGGAGATCAGTTCAGCTTTCAGTCCGTTCGGAAGGTAATTCTCGGGTTTGGCGAGATCCTCCATCAACAGGCTCCACAAACGGTTTGTAAACGTAATGGCTTCAACGCCCTGCCGAGATTTCGCGCCCGCTTTTTGAGCATCGCCCAATAGTTCGATGCAGCGCTCAAATGCGCGTTGCTCTCGTTTGCGGTTCTCAGCAGGAGTATCATCCAGAATCTCCGCATAGCTGAACTGATACATCTTGTTCTGCTCCGATAGATGCTCTTAAATCGATAGATACTGAACGATTACAGATAGTTAAGAAGTGAAAGCTGATTAATCCGGCCTGTAAGCGCGTAGGAAAGCTCGATCTGATTGACAATATCATTCAGTCGTGTCGAGGCTTCGTATGGATCAACCTCTTCCAACGTGTTGATCTGTCCCGTGATGATATCTTTTTGTATTGTCATGCGGTCATCAGCGCTTGCAATGCTGTGCTGAGCCACCCCAAGACTGGATTGCGTCGCCGCAAGTTCATTAACGGCTTCCTGGGCGTATTGGATCGCGGTGTCCATAACCGTCACGAACGTGTCATGACTCATATTTTCGCCTCCCAGATCAGCAACCATCGTATAGGCTGCGGCTAGCCTCCGGAATGCGGGTTCATTCGTGTTCGTAGATGTTTCGACGATTTCATAGGTTGAAATCCGGCTGCTGATATTCTGATCAGAGGCAGACGACCAGTCAGACCAGGCAGGATCTTCAAACAATGATGCAAACGTGTTCCCGATAAAGATCTGCATCGCCGTTGGCGGAATTGTCGAGACGGCCGGATCCGATTGGTCCATGCCAAATTCCGCAAAAAATGCGTCGTCTACGGCCTGCTTGGCGGCTGAAATCGGCGTCTCATAATAGTTTGAGACCGGAAGTATATCGGTATTGATGCCGGCAAATAGACTTTGGCCATTAATGCTGGCGTTCGCCATATCGGTAAACGATTGCAGGTTGCTTTCGGCAACGCTGACCGCATTGCCAGCGCCCACTTCTCCGCCGCGCGCAGCAAGGAGCGTACTGATAAATTCACCCGCCGTATCGCTGAGTGATTGCAGGCTTGCCTGCGACGCTTCCAGATGCGTGCGGACGAGAGTGTTCGTACCGAGAATCGTATCGATCCTGGCGTATTCCTGCCGAAGCGAGACAACACGCCCGGTTTGAGTGCCCAGCGCAAGGCCGACATCCGCATGACGGCCGCTAGCAACTTCTTTCTGAACTTGCACGAGTTCGGCCTGCGCCTTCTGAATCGAAAGCTTGGTTGCATTCGTGATTGCCATTGAGGAAATGAATGATGTGTTCATGGTTGCCTCCATCAAGTTGCCTGCAGCAGTGATGCAAACATCTCGTCAATCGTTTGGATCAGCGCTGCAGAAGCTTGATACGCACGCTCAAGCTCCAGAAGTTTCGTCATTTCTTCATCAATATTGATGCCGGTTGCGCTCGACAATGCCTCGTAGGAGCGCTCATAAAGGACTGCGTTGAATTCATATGCCTCGGTTGCGGTTGCTCGCTCGCCCTGAAGCCAGGCAACGGACGACGACGCAATATCTCTCAGGGAGCCGGAAGTGCCCAGCTCAGCCGCCTGATCAAGTGGCCGGTCTTCGTTCAGGTTGTCGATAAGCTCGCTCAATCGATCGGAGAAACCGGAAGCGCCTGTCGTATTGTAGACATAGGCGGGGTTGCCGGGATCGCCAATGCCGCCATCGCGCAGGAGCGTGACGTCACCGCCTTGGAGGGGATCGACATTCGGGTTCACCTGGATTTCGGATGCAAGTCCGGGGTATATCGTGCCGGACGGTGGCACCGCCGGTTCTCCCGAATAGCTGAACAGACCCGTGACATCAGGCAAGGCAGGCGTCACGCTCTGGTCGCTTTCGGCGAAAGCCTCAATCAGCCCGCGTGCAATTTCATCAAGCTGGTTCTGATATGTGACGGCATAATCGTCGCGAACCTCAGCCAGCCCGTATAGCCGGCCTGACTGGATTGGCATCGCGGCATCCTCACCGGTGACAGCAACCCCATCAATGTAAATTGCGTTCCCGGCCGTCCCCGCCGGCAAAGACGCGGAAGGCGCAAACGTCACCTCCCTCGCGACCTTGTCGAACATGGTAACGCCGCTATCGGTGTAAATGGCCATGTCATTATTGTCACCGATAGTAACGCGAATGCCGACTTCCTCGGATATGCTCTGGAGGATGCGATCCCGCTGATCCATTGCATCCGTGACATCGGCGCCACTATGCGTTCCCTGGACAATCGAGTGATTAAGCTCCTCGAACTGGCCAAGCAGACTATTCAGATTCGTCACCGCGTCGGCGATATCGGCATCCGCGTCCTGGCGTACATCTCGAACGGCCTGCGACGCATTGTTCAGATTCAACGCAAGTTGCTGGGCGTTTCCAATAACCTCTTGCGCCAGAATGGTGTCTTCCGGCGTAGCGCTCAGGGTCTGGAGACTATCAAGAAGGTTCTGAATCGCCGCGGCGGGCGAGGCGTCGAGCTCCGGATCCAGCGCCGTAACGTCAAGCCGGTCCAGATAGTCCGCAATGACCTGTTGCGAGTTTGCTTCGGCCGAGGCGTTGAGAACGTCCTTTGCCAAGGCCGGGTTCATGGTGCGGGTAATCTGCGAAAGAGTTACCCCACCGCCTTCGAGAGACACGGTTGTGACATTCTTGCGTGTCGCTCCCGGAACATACGCATTCGTAATGTTGCGTGAAATGACCGCGGTCTGCTGCCCCGTCGTGTAAAGCGAGGAACGCGCGATGTGCAAACTGTTTGTCAAAGACATCTGTCTACCTTCCTGACGGCAACCACGATCCTTTAAGCCTGGATCACCTTACGAGATTGACAAGAACGTCCAGCAGGTCCGCGCCCGTCTGAAACACTCTGGTGTTAACTGTGTAACTGCGTTGCGCCTCGATCATCGTGGTCAGCTCATTCGCGAGATCGGCATTGGATTGCTCAAGCGCGCCTGCGACTACGGTGCCAAGGCCCGTCGTTCCGGCAAAACCGACCACAACGTCACCGGAATATTGCCCGGCTGAAAACACGTTGCCGGATACCGGGTCGAGAAAGTCAACACCAGGCACGGTTGCAATCGGAATAATATGGGTGGCGACGACCTGGCCGTTATCGTAAACGGCGTTCACAGTGCCGTCGGCGGCGATCGTGACATTCGCGACATCGCTTGCAGGATTGCCGTTCACCTGCCCCTCAAGCACCGCATAGTCGATGTCAAGCTGAGTGGATTGAGACATATCAATCACGAGCGACTGACCATTCGGGACCGGAATCGAAATAGGGCTACCCGTGTCCAGCTGACCGCTCACAGCGTCAAATGTCAGCGTCGTCGTTACGAGCGCGGCGGACGAATAAGGAAAATCACCGCCAGCGTCTGCGTCTCCCTGATCATACACTGAAACTTCCCACGTTTCGTCTGCCGTTTTTGTGAAATAGACATCAAGAACAACTTCAGTACCAAGATTGTCATGAGCAACGATCGAGCTTTTTGCTGTAAAATCCGATGTCGCCAGGTTCAGGGACGGCAGATCGCCGGGAGCCACAATATCAGCGGCTGCAGGCAGGTTCAGGTAGAGCGTTCCCTCGGTCGATGGCGTCGCGACAAGGGGAAGCGTTCCAATATTGATCACTTCCAGCCCTGCAAAGCCGTTGACCAGAACAGGCGCGGTCCCGTTTTCGAGATTGTACCCCATAAGGGTATAACCCGCCGCATTGACCAAAGTGCCTTCCGCAGTCAGCTCAAACGAGCCAGCCCGCGTCAGAAATGGCTGTCCGGAGGGGTCTGCGACTACAAAGAAGCCCTCGCCGTTAATTGCAAGATCTGTTCCTGAATCCGTATAAGCCAGCACGCCCGATTGGGAAATCGCATAGCGGATGTCCGTTTCGACGCCGCCCGACACATAGTCGGATCTGCTCGCCTCAACCACCAATGAAGAAAACTCCGTCGATGCGCGCTTGTATCCTGTGGTCGACGTGTTTGCGATATTGTCCGCGACGGTCGCAAGCCGATAGCCTTGCGCCGCCATTCCCGACGCTGCTGTCCGCATCACACCGTTTATTGTCATTTTAAACCCTTCCTAAATCCGCTTCGCAGAACAATGTTTTCCAAACGCAACTTATATGGACCCGATGCACCCGGCATCACGCCGCCGAGGCAAGCTCTCCGACGCGTTCGGGCTTCACAACCTCAGCGCCGTCATTCGAATTCCGGGCAGGCAGGCAAAGCTGGTAGCCCAGATAACGCTTTGAATCGATCGGATCGAAGCCAAGGCAGTGGCGCAGCTTCTTGCGGAGCTTGCAGATATGGCTCTCGATCACATTCTCATCGACATCTTCGTTGAGCATGCCATAGACGGCGTTGAATATCTGGCTCTTGGTCACTCGCCGTTTGTTGCTCAGCAGATATTCAAGGATGCGACGCTCGCGCCTTGGCAGTTCCAGCACCTTGCCGCCAACGACAGGATCGCTCCCATCGAAATAGACTTCTATATCGGGTGACGTTTTCGGCCTCGGCGTTATCTCCTTCCGCCTGTGAATGGCCTGGATACGCGCCAGTATCTCACGCACATGAACGGGCTTGCGTATGACATCGTCCGCACCCGCTGCAAACAGGTCGAGCGTATCCGCAAGGCTGCGATGCTCGATCAATGCAATGATCGGTATCGTGCATTGAGAGCGCAGCTCCGCGATAAAACTTTCACATTTGTCCCAGCTTCCTATGAGAAACGCCTCAACTGAACTGGCCTGCTCATCCCCTACAAAACAACGCCATAGCTCAGCTTCAGAAGGGCACAGAGCTTCGACTGCAAAGCCTTGCTTGGCAAAGAGCGCCTTATATCCCTCCGCCACCATGGGTCGGCCATCGACCAACACGATCATCTGCACAACCTCCTATCTCACCTGATTCGTTCATCAAACATTGCGAAGGTCTCTCATCTACGTCAACCTATAAGAGTATAAAAGAGACAAAACAATCTTAGCGTGTTGCTTAAAATGCATTCCATCTGTCTTTCCTGGTGGGGGTTGCGCGCGGGCGTTGCCGGAGAAGAGCACAGCAAGGCTGACGCAAGTTTTGGCGCTTAACCAGTTAACCGGTGTGGTTTCGCTTAGGAAAATGGGGCGCCGAATGAAAGATATGCACGTAATTGCGCTGATTTCACAACACAATCAATGGTTGCAGGCGCGGCAATCGGCGGTTTCAAGCAATATTTCCGCCGCCAACATCCCCGGCTACAAGACCCAGGACGTCAAGCCATTTGAAGCGGTTCTCAATGATGCGGGCCTGAGGATGGCGACAACCGATAGTCAACATATTGGCGGGGGCGATCTCGCCAATCTGCCGGTCGAGCGCGCGCGGACGCCGGGAGCGGAGGTCCTACATTCAGGCAATAATGTCAGTCTCGAACAGGAATTGGTTAAAGCCGGCGAAGTCAGCAAAGCCTATTCAATCAACACATCGGTGATGACCAAATTTCATCAGTTGCTGATCGTCGCCGCGCGGGGATCAGGCTAATGGCGGATATCTTACAAGCATCCATGAAGATTGCGGCGTCCGGCTTGGATGCGCAATCCCGGCGCATGCGGATCATCTCGGAAAACCTAGCCAATGTCGAATCGACCGCGGATGTTCCTGGCGGCGATCCCTATACCAGAAAGACCGTGACCTTCGAACAACATCTCGACGAAGCGGCCGGCGCGAATCTGGTGAAGGTTGCGCGCATCGGCCAAGATCAATCCGAATACCGGCTTGAACACGATCCGTCCCATCCCGCCGCTGATGAGAACGGCAACGTCAAATACCCGAATGTCAACCTGCTTATCGAAATGGCTGACATGCGCGAAGCCAACCGAAGTTACGAAGCCAACTTGCAAGTGATCAAGCAGGTTAGGGAAATGGTTTCGATGACTCTCGACATGTTAAGGAGATAATAATGATTGACCCTGTTTCAGCGGCCGCTATTGCCGCAGGATTTATGGATTCCGCATCGAGGATTGGTCAGGCCTCTCCTGCGGGCACGGCGTCAAGCAGCGCCGCCGATTTCAGCGAGGCGCTCGCGAGCGCGGCAAATGATGTCATCGGCTCGATCAAGAAGGGCGAGGCGGCCGCGATTGCCCATGTCCAAGGCAGCGCTTCCACACAACAGATCGTCGAAGCCGTCATGGCGGCGGAGCAGGCGTTGCAGACCGCAGTGTCGGTCCGCGACCGCGCGGTTGCAGCTTATCAGGAAATCAGCCGGATGGCGATCTGATCACTACTCTAAGGAATGAAGAATGAGGGCCTTAGCCATTGCTGCCTCAGGGATGAACGCCCAGCAGCTCAATGTCGAAGTCATTTCGCATAATATCGCAAATATCAATACGACGTCTTTCAAGCGTGACCGTGCAGAATTCACCGATCTGCTGTACCAGATCGAGCGCGCCGCGGGAGCGCCCGCCAGAGGCGGAAGCGCCACCGTTCCCGAGGGCGCGAGGATCGGCCTTGGGGTGCGGGTCGCAGCCGTCAGATCACTGCATGAGCAGGGGGCGCTTGCCGCGACAAGCAACAATCTCGACCTTGCCATCAGCGGCAATGGCTGGTTCCAGATTGCAGGCCCGAACAATGAAAACCTCTACACCCGCGGCGGCGCGTTCAATATCAACGCCGATCGCCAGCTCGTAACCGTTGACGGCTATCTCGTTCAGCCGACGATCACTTTTCCCGACGATACGCTCGACATTGTCATTAACGAATCAGGAGAAGTTTTCGCAAGTATCGCCGGCCAGATCGAACTGCAAAATCTGGGACAACTCTCGCTGACAGCTTTTGCGAACCCAACCGGTCTTGACTATCTCGGCAACAATCTGTTTCGCGAAACTGATGCTTCTGGCGCCGCTGAAACAAGCGTTCCCGGCACGCCTGGCCTCGGCACTTTACGGCAGGGCTATCTGGAAAGCTCCAACGTCGATCCGGTTCGCGAAATAACCGAGCTGATCAGCGCACAAAGAGCCTATGAGATGAACTCCAAGGTTATTCAGGCTGCCGATTCGATGCTGGATACTGTTGCGAACCGGCTTCGCTAGATTTTGACGGTCGTATTTGCTGAAACTCGACGCATATTGAGGCTATACACATGATACGCTTAGCGTTCACTGGTAAAAGTCTAATCTCGAGAGCGCATAGTGCTTTGCGCAAGCTGCAATCAGCTCGTGTGACCTTCACGTCTGCCATGTCTCTTCTGGTCTGCTTATCCATATTCCCGGGCATCGCCGCGGCGGCTAACGGCACGCCGCTGCCGGTGCCGAAAATGACCCTTTACCCCGGCGACATGATCACCGCCGATCTTCTGCGGGACCGTCTGTTCAAATCGGGTTGGGCGGCGCGCCAGGCGGTTTTTCGTGATCGCGGCCTGCTCATCGGCAAAGTCGCACGCCTCACGCTTTTACCGGGAAAACCCATTCCTCTAAACGGTATACGTGAAGCCTATGCAGTCCGGCAGGGGCAAACGACGCTCGTAATATTTCAGGTTGGCGGTCTATCGATCAGCAGCTACGGAATGCCGCTCGAGTCAGGCAGTGTCGGCGACATTATCAGCTTACGGAATATTGATAGCGGCAACACGGTAACCGGCGTTGTCCAGCCAAATGGCAATGTGCTGTTGGAAGCGAAATGATCGGCACCTTCAAAGTCTTCGTCGCCACAATAGCTTGCCTGACACTTGGGTTCGCGGTGACTGCGAACGCCAAGACACGCATAAAGGATGTTGCGACCGTACAAGGCATCCGGGGGAATCAGCTCATGGGATATGGGCTTGTTGTTGGCCTTCAGGGAACCGGCGACAGCGGCCGCAGCTCTCCTTTTACCGAGCAATCAATAAAATCCATGCTGGATCGTATGGGCATCAATATCCGTGACAGCACATTGAACGCACGAAATGTGGCCGCGGTGGTCGTGACCGCGGAACTGCCGCCCTTTGCAGGCAAAGGGGCAAGGATCGATGTCGCGGTCTCCTCGCTGGGCGACGCATCGTCGCTGTCTGGCGGCACGCTGGTGATGACGGCGCTTTATGGCGCAGATGACGAAGTCTATTCAGTCGCGCAGGGACCGTTGATCGTCACGGGTTTCGCCGAAGCCGGAGCCGCCGAAACGGTCAGCGAGGGTGTCCCGACATCCGGGCTCATACCGAACGGGGCGATCATCGAGCGTGAAATGCTCAAGCCCGCTTTCAATCATGAGTATATACGGCTTGAGCTGATCAATCCCGATTTTTCGACATCTGTGCAGGTCGCCGATGTCATCAACGGATTTGGCCGGCAACGATATGGCCGGCAGATCGCCCGGGAAGAAAGCCTGCGAACGGTTCTTCTGAAACGCCCGGCCACGATCAGCGCAACCCGCTTCATCTCTGAAATTGGCGAGTTGATGATCGAGCCTGACGTACCGGCACGGGTTGTGATTGACGAGAGCACAGGCACGATCGTGATTGGGTCCAAAGTTCAGATTTCCAGCGTTGCCGTAACCCACGGAAATTTGACGGTCCGCGTAACCGAAACGCCGGAAGTGTCTCAGCCGCTTCCGTTTGCCGATGGAGAAACGGTCGTCACGTCCGAGACCGAGATTACCGCCGGAGAAACCGGCGGACAGTTCGCAGTGCTCGAAGGCACCGATCTGGATACGCTCGTTCTCGGACTAAATCGGATAGGGCTGAAACCGCGGGGCATTATCGCGATCCTGCAAGCGATAAAATCGGCTGGCGCGCTCCAGGCCGAACTGGTTGTGCAATGAAGAACCCTTGGAACATGACCTCTATAATTTTGAGAAACGGCGTGGCCGGGAGCGGCCTGTTGGCGGCGCTTTTGGTGCTGTCGCTCACGCCATTCACAACCGCAACTGCGGAGCAGACCGTATCCGACTTCAATGGTTGGGAAGCAATCACAAGCGGCATACCCGAAAACCAGCCGCAAGGCGCGCTCAAAGAGGCCGTAGCCGCGCAATATTGTTCCAACATTCTCGATGCCGCCCAAGAAGCCCGGTTCGCGTGGCAAATGAAAACGCTCCAAAGTCTGCAATCCCAGATCGATGAGAGAATTCAGAAGCTTGAAGAGAGAATTGCCGTGCATCAAAGATGGCTGGATCGCCGTGAAGAATTTCTCACGACAACAACAGCGGGTCTTGTCGAGGTCTATGCCAAAATGCGGCCTGACGCCGCCGCAGCCCAACTCTCGGAGATCGACGAAATCGCCGCAGCAGCAATTCTGACAAAGCTCAGCCCGCGAAACTCAAGCACGATTCTGAACGAAATCGATACGCGCAAGGCCGCCCGCCTGGTCTCGATCATTGCGGGAGCCGCCGAAGTCGAAGCGAAACTAGGGGGCCAGGAGTAATGCGCGCGCTTATTCTTATCTTGTGCGTGCCTATTTCGGCTTGTGCCGTCGATCATAAGGATATCGGCAGAAGGCCGCATCTGACCGAAATCGGCTCCGGTATGCAGGTCAGTACGATCGCGATTCCTCCACCGGCGGTCCTTATTGAGAAGTCCGTATCCAACACATCGCTCTGGCGGGACAAACGAGCCGACCTGTTCCTGGACACAAGGGCAATGAATATTGGCGATGTCCTGACGGTGTACATCTCTATCAATGACGATGCCTCGCTCGATAACAGCTCGAGGAGAAACCGCAGTGCCGACCGCGATTTCGATGTCGGATTGGACTATGACGTCAATGTCGCGCGATTCGCCCATACCGGTCAGTTAGACATAGGAACCAACGTCGATGCCAGCTCATCATCCGAAGGCGGAGGATCAATCGCACGTTCGGAGACCGTCAATCTGCGGGTTGCCGTCGTTGTCGTCGAAGTTCTCCCGAACGGCAATCTGGTTATCAGCGGCAGTCAGGAAGTGCGCGTGAACTTCGAAGTCCGCGTGCTTAATGTGTCAGGAATTGTCCGCCCACGCGATATCGAAGGAGACAATGCGATTTCATATGACAGGATCGCTGAAGCCAGAATTTCCTATGGTGGACGGGGACGGATCATGGAAGTGCAGCAACCGGGCCTGGGTCAGCAGATTATCGACATCATAACGCCATTCTGAAGATTGCTTTAAATAATCCGTAAAATGATAATATTGAAGATAGGCCTTAACAGGCAGGAACAAGAAGTGTGTTATCAAAAATCATACCGATCCTTGTCGCCACCCTACTCGCCGCCGGCGCAGGCGGGGGCTTTGGATTTATACTGATCGATCTGATCAAGCAGGATCCGGCTGCAGAAGCGGAAAAGTCCGAGGCCGGTGACAAGCCCGCGAAGGCAAGCGACGAACTGCTTGTAAGCCTTCCGACCATTCTGACGAACCTTGCCAGCCCGAAAGATGCGTGGGTGCGCATGGAAGCGCAAATCGTAACCTCTCCCACCGGCGCGAGCGAGCTGCTTGCCGCGCAAATTTCTGAAGACATCGTCGCCTATATGCGCACCGTTCATCTTTCAAGTCTGGAAGGCGCAGCCGGCTTTCGAGCGTTGAGAGCCGACCTCAAGGATCGCGCTCGCATACGCAGTCGCGGTGAAGTTAAAGATATTATTCTTCGAGAATTTGTTATCGAATGAAAACAGCATTTATACTGACATTCATGGCGGCGTCCCTTGTCCTTGCGACAGAGGTTTCCGCGCAGGACATTCCCAGCCTGGAAAGCCTTGTTCCAAGCGGCGACGGCACATTCACCGGACGCGTCGTTCAACTTCTCGCGCTGGTGACCGTTCTTTCCGTTGCCCCTGGTCTGCTGATCATGGTCACGAGTTTTACCCGGTTCATCATCGCATTCTCATTTCTGCGCGCCGGCATCGGGCTTCAAACCACGCCAGCCAACATCATCCTGATCAGCCTGGCCCTGTTCATGACCTTTTTTGTCATGTCGCCAACCTTCGACAAAGCCTGGCAGGACGGACTCAAACCGCTCGTAAACAATGAGATCGAGCCCGACGAAGCCTATATCCGTATTACGGGGCCGTTTCGAACATTCATGATTGCAAATACGCGGCCCAAGGACATTGAGCTGTTTCGGGAACTGGCCAAGCGCGAGCCGCAGGCGGAAGAGGATATCGCCGATGTCGAATTGCGCCTGCTGATACCTGCATTCATGTTGTCGGAGCTGAGGCGGGGGTTCGAAATCGGCTTCCTGATCATACTGCCATTTCTCGTCATTGACATGATCGTGGCGACAATAACCATGTCGATGGGCATGATGATGTTGCCGCCAACCGTGATCTCGCTCCCCTTCAAGGTCTTGTTCTTTATACTGATCGACGGCTGGAACCTGCTGGTCGGTTCGCTGATACGATCTTTCGCATGACCTGATAAATCGACTGCGAAACCCTAAATAACGTCAGTGTATCATTTTAATACACACAGCATCTATTTCGAAACTATATTATAGCAATACAATTGTATTTCTTGGACTTAGTCATTCGCGTAAGAATTTCGTAACAGGTTCGCCGCTAATAATTTACCTGCATGACGGCTTGGCCACCCCCAACGGTTCAAGAGGTATGAAGCCGCTTCCGTCATAACGGTAATCAGTCCGGTATGTCCCATGAGCGTATCAACTTTAGTATAAAGGGACATTTGTATGACCAGCCTTCTGACCAACAGTGCAGCCATGACCGCGCTGCAGACTCTGACCAAGACCAACAACATGATGGAAACGACGCAGAACCGTATTTCGACGGGGTT
>JAHQVI010000222.1 GCA_019634405.1 Hyphomicrobiales bacterium | reverse complement strand
GTCACTCGCTTCCGGATTGCGCCCGGCTCGGTCTTGCGTCCGGGCGCGCGCAGCGGAAAGGCAAGATTGTCGAACACCGTGTAGTGCGGATAAAGCGAATATTGCTGAAAGACGAACGCCACGTCGCGCCCGGCCGGCTCAAGCGCAGTGACATCCTTGCCGGCGATCTCGACCGTGCCTTCGTCCGGCCGCTCAAGCCCGGCAAAGAGCCGCAACGTGGTGGTTTTGCCCGCGCCGGTTGGACCGAGCAGCACGATAAATTCGCCATCGGCGACATGCAGATTCAGATCCGACACGGCCACCGTATCGCCGAAACGTTTCACGACGCCTTTCAGGATCGCTTCAGCCACGCGCGTCTCCATCGTAAAGAGCGCTTTTCAGGGCGCGATCCGTATCTGGATTGAAAACGACGACGCGCTCGGGGTCGAAGGACAGCCCGACAGCCTCGCCATACGCGACGCGGGTGGTGTTGGGAGCACGAACCCGAAGCCGCCCGGCGTCCGTATCCACGGTGACGAGCTGGCGCGCGCCCATATATTCAACGGCGAAGACCCGTCCGCGCAGCGGACCATCATCGGCAATCTGAATATGTTCCGGCCGCGCGCCCAGAATGGCCGATTGCGTATCGAGGCCTTCGCGCGCTTCCGGCATGCCGAGCGCTGCACCATTGATGCGGATCTCGCGCGCGCCGGGGGCAATCCCGCCCTGCGCATTCAGGAAGTTCATCGCCGGGCTGCCAACAAAACCCGCCACGAATTTTGTCGCCGGCCGCTCGTAGATTTCCATCGGCGCGCCGACCTGCAGAATTTCGCCGAGATTCATGATGCAGATACGGTCCGCCATCGACATGGCCTCGATCTGGTCATGGGTGACATAGACCGTCGTCGCGTTTATTCGGTTATGGAGCAGGCGCAGCTCTTCGCACATCAGCTCGCGGAATTCCGCATCGAGCGCACCAAGCGGTTCGTCCATCAGATAGGCCTTCGCGCGGCGGACAATGGCGCGGCCAAGCGCAACGCGCTGCCTGTCGCCCGCCGCCAATCCGTTCACACCACGATCGAGCAAATGTTCGATGCGCAGAAGTTTTGCAACGTCCTCTGTTTGCTGACGGATCTCCGCGCGAGGCGCGCCCTGCACCCGCAACGGAAAGGAAATGTTCCGGCGCACGCTCATATGCGGATAGAGCGCATAGAGCTGGAATACAAAGGCGATATCGCGTTCGGAGCCGCGATTGAAGGTGACGTCCTCGCCATCAAGCAAGATCTGTCCGCTACTCGGCAACTCAAGCCCGGCAATTATGCGCAGCGTCGTCGTCTTGCCACAGCCCGACGGTCCAAGCATCACGAAGAACTCACCGTCATTGATGGTGAAGCTCGATCCCTTCACGGCGACAAAATCACCGAACGTCTTCCTGACATCTCTGATCTGTATCTCAGCCATCGCGCATCACTCCGGAAAATGGCTGACAATGACGAAGCCGACCGTACCCATCAGGATCGCCGCAAATGACCAACTGTAAAGCCATAGCGAAAATGGCTGCATCAGCATGACCACGCCGATCGCGATCAGAACCGTCGCTCCGTTTTCCCACGGACCACGCCGGAAATAACGGGTCCATCCTTCGTCTCGTCTTTCATCGTTTATACTCATCTGCGTACCGCCCCGAAGGTTATGCCGCGAAGAAGCTGGTTGCGGAGCATCACGGTGAAAATCACGACAGGAAGCAGGAACAGCGTCGTTCCCGCGGCGACGGCTGGCCAGTCAAGACCGCCTTCGCCGATGATTAGCGGAATGAATGGAGGCGCGGTCTGCGCATTGCCGCTGGTGAGCAGCAAGGCGAAGGCGTACTCATTCCAGGCGAAGATCAGGCAGAAGATCGCCGTGGCCGCGATCCCGGCGCGCATCTGCGGAAGCACTACCTTGATAAAAGCCTGCAGCCGCGTATAGCCGTCCACGACGGCGGCCTCTTCATATTCGCGCGGAATTTCATCAACGAATCCCTTGAGCAGCCAGACCGAGAGCGACAGATTGACCGCCGTATACAGCAGGATCATGCCCGCGGCCGTGTCCGACAGTCCAAGTTCGCGATACATGAGAAAGATTGGTATCGCCACCGCGACAGGCGGCATCATCCTTGTGGAGAGGATGAAGAACAGCAGATCGTCCTTAAGCGGAACCTTGAAGCGCGAAAAGGCGTAGGCCGTCAGCGTTCCGAGAAACACGGCAAGGAACGTCGAACCGAAGCCAATCACGATCGAGTTCCAGTAACGGTCGGCAAAGCGCGATGGTCCGGTGATAACCATGTTCCGTTCACGGACAAGTTCGTCATACCAGGTTTCTGGCGGCCCAAGGCTTTCAATATATTCATCAGTCTGCCGCGACCGGGTCGTGAACAGGTTCACATAGCCTTCCAGCGTCGGTTCGAAGACGACCTTTGGCGGATAGGAGATCGAGTCCGGCGGCGATTTGAAGCTGGTCGAAAAAATCCACACAAGCGGGATCAGGGCGACCAGCGCATAGGCCACCACGACCACGCCAGCAATCAACTTGCCGCGCGGCGTCGCTTCGACCACGGAATAGGCTGTGCTCGCACCACTCATGATTTCACCCTGTTCAGCGCCTTGACGTAGATATTGCCGAGCCCGAATACCGTGACGAAGAGAATGACGGCGAAGGCGGATGAAAAGCCCGTTCGCCATTTCTCGAAGGCCTCGCGCTTGAGATTGATCGAGGCGAGCTCGGTCGTCGATCCGGGGCCGCCTGATGTCAGCTCGACCACCATGTCGAACATCTTGAAATTCTCGATACCCCGGAACAGCACCGCCAGCATCAGGAACGGAAGGACGCGCGGCAGCGTGATGTACCAGAATTTCTGCAGCGCATTGGCGCGGTCGATTTCAGCGGCTTCATAGAGATAGTCAGGGATCGAACGCAGCCCCGCCAGACACAGGATCATGATGTAGGGCGTCCACATCCAGGTATCGACGATGATAATCGACCAGGGCGCAAGCCCGACGGAGCCAATCATGTCGAGCGCGCCGGTATTGGCGAAGAAATCGATGATATAGGAGAAAATACCCGTCTGCGGCTGATAGATATACGTCCAGAACACGCCAACGACGGCCGGCGAGAGCATCATCGGTATGAGAATGACGGTGGTCCAGAAACTTGCGCCGCGGAAATTACGGTTGATCAGCAGAGCAAGACCGAAGCCGATGATAACCTGGATAACCATCGTCCAGACAACGAAATGCGCCGTCGCCTGAAGATAGCCCCAAATATCCTCCGAACCGAAAATGCGTTCATAGTTCCGCGTACCAATCCAGCGGACTTCGCGGCCCGGCTGGTTGGCGCGAAAATTCGTGAAAGACAGATAAACTGTCCAGATCAGCGGAAAGATATTGATGGCCAGAAGAAGAAAAACGGTCGGCGCGATGAAAAGCCAGGCAATTGCGCGATCCGAGAGGCCCCGCATACGCCGGACCATACCGAATGGCGTTGATTTGGCCGCCTTGTCAGCAAGATTATCTATAGCGCCAGTAGTCATTGACTGTAACCAATCCATACAAAGCGAAGCGAACGGAGGAGGACGAGCAGATGCGCGGGGGGCGCGCGATCCGCCCGTCCCAGGAGGAGCTAGAGTTTTCCGTCATCCTCAAAGGAGATGGTCCAGTCGGCAATCAACTGGTCAAGCGCCTCCTGTGCGGTGCCTTTGTCGGCGACCACATAATCATGAACGCGCTTCTGCATGGCCTGGAGCAGTTCGGCATAAATCGGCTCCTGCCAGAAATCCTGCACACCGGACATCGCCTTCAGGAAGTCGGCGGCAAACGGAGCGGTGCTAGCGAAATCCGGATCGTTGAGAACCGAATTGTGGCAGGAATAACCACCGAGCGACCACCATTTCTTCTGGACTTCCGGCTTGGCGAACCACTTGATGTATTGCAGTGCCAGATCCTTCTTTTCGGAATAGGACACAACAGATATGCCCTGTCCGCCAAGCGTGGACGCTTCGACGTTCTGCTTTGGATTTACGAAGAAGCCGGTCTTGTCGCCGCCAACATTCTCGTCCTTGGCAAGGCCCGGCCAGAAGGCGAACCAGTTCATCATCATGGCGACCTGCCCGGACTTATAGGCGTCAAGATTGGCGACCATGTAGGCGTCGGAATAGCCGGGCGGGACACAGCACTCATAGAGCGACTTGTAGAATTCGAGCGCTTCCACCGATTCCGGCGAGTTCACAGCGCTGTCCATGTCGTATTTGCCGGGGGTGTTCTCATATTTGAAACCCCAGGAATAGAGCGCAGCTGTCGCGCCCATCGTGATGCCTTCCGAACCGCGCTCGGTAAATATGGAGACGCCGTAAACCTTCTTGCCGTCGATCTCACGGCCCTGGAAGAATTCGGCGACTTCTTTCAGCTCGGTCCATGTTGCGGGCGGAGCAAGGTCGCGTCCGGTCTTTTCCTTGAATGCCGCTTGTATATCGGGGTTTTCGAACCAGTCCTTGCGATAGACCCATCCTAGCGCATCGCCCATGGCAGGCAGAGCATAGTAATTCGGTTCGCCCTTTGGCCAGGTTGAATAGGCCCGGACGGTCGCGGGAAGGAAATCATCCATGGAGATGCCTTCCTGCTCAAAGAAATCGTTCAGCTTGACATAGTGGCCGTAGGTTGCTCCGCCGCCGATCCACTGGCTGTCGCCGATAAGCAGATCGCAGAGCTTCCCGCCGGAATTGAGTTCATTGAGAAAACGGTCGGCAAAATTCGTCCACGGAACGAATTCAAACTTCATCTTGATGCCGGTTTCGGTTGTGAAGTCTTTCGACAATTCGACCAGCGCGTTGGCTGGATCCCAGGCGGCCCAGCACAGCGTAATTTCCTTGTCCTGAGCCGATGCGGAAGTGAAACTGAATGCAGCGATGCCTGCCGCTGCCAAGGCGGTCCTCCAAGACCTCATGACGTCCTCCCTTATAATTCTCATGGGCCGTCCGCTTTTTTGGCTTATGCCAGCGGATCATTTTTTAACCGGCTTACTAAGCGCACGGCCTGCTATTACTGCCGGTTTAGTTTAACTAAACTCAACTCAAAAGATATGTCAAGAATATTGAAAATTCTAAATGATCTATCCGTTATCACGAAATCAACTAATTAAATTCGATGCGTTCTTCTTGATGTCACATAAAAGACATGTTTAGCGAAGCGATCGCGCAATCACCGGCGGTTTTCACGCAGGCGTTCACGGGCGATGCGACTGAAAGCAGGGGCTGTGCCGCGCCCGGC
>JAHQVI010000221.1 GCA_019634405.1 Hyphomicrobiales bacterium | reverse complement strand
CACCAGATGGCCGGTCTTGCTGTTGTCGAAGAAATTGAAGGACAGCTTCTGGAGATGATCGAAGGCCTTTCGCCGCATTTCGGTTTCGATCGTAACGCCGAGCATATGGCCCCAATAGGTCACGACAAGCTGAAGACCGGCGTTGATCACGTAGATCAGCAGCAGGCCGAATGCTGCAAGCGCGATCAGGCCAAGCTCATTCGTCGGCAGAAGCCTGTCGATGAAAATGGTGACTGCAATCGGGAAGGCGAGTTCCAGAAGGCCGGCTGCGACAGCGCTCGAAAAGTCGAGAAGGAAAAGGCCGCGATGCGGGCGGTAATAGGCTGCAAAGCGCCGTAAAATGTCAGGCATCAAGTGACTTCCCTTCTGAAATGTCCCGGCATGGACATGCGGCGGTAACCCTGGTTGCCGCCGGGACAAAAGAGGCGCCAACTCAACAGGGAAGCACTTCTTGATGCCAGGCGGCATGCCTGTCTAATGGCGGCGCTGATCTTGACGAAACGGCGAGCAAGGGGCGGACAGGCATGACAAACCGGTCGAAATTAAAAATTTCCGAGTTGCACAGTCAAGTTTATTTGCCGACGTTCCGATCCAGCGGCAAGCGTTTCGCATATTGCTCCACCCGTTCAGGTGGCTTACGGAAGTTCATGCGCTGCGTGTTGCGATCGCGACTGCCGCACCGCCCATGAACGCCGCTGCTATGCGGTTCAGAACCTTCAATGCGTGCGGGGCTTTGAGCAGGCTGCGCGCCTTGGCCGCGAGAACCAGATAAGGGATCAGAACCACGCCGAGCACCGCCGCTGTCACCAATGCGAGAATGGCGTAATCATAGACTGTGACCGTGCGTAGATCAACGAGCGTGGGGGTCAGCGCGAGATAGAAAATCATTGTCTTCGGATTGCCGAGCGTTATTGTCAGCCCGGACAGGAAGCATGTTAGGAAGCCGCCTCGCGATTTGGTGGCTTCAATCGTTTCAGCGGTGATGCCTCTGGTCCAGAAACACCAGGCGAGATAGCCGAGATAGGCGACGCCGAGCCACTTAATAATCAGGAATACGCCGCCGAAAGTCTGTGCAACGAGCGCCAGACCAAGCACAACCGCCGTCAGATAAATAAGGTCCCCAAGAAGCAGCCCTGTCGCCATGAACAGGGACGCCTGAAAGCCTGAACCAAGTGCGCGGGCAACCAGCGCTGCGATACCAGGGCCAGGAATGGCTGCTGCGACGGCGAGCGCCCCCGCATAGGTGATAAAGCTGGCGAGCGTCATGATCGTTTTCCCCGAAGATTTAGTCGCCCGTGCAATTCGGTTGGGCGTAAGCGGTCCATTCTTAAAGGTGAAGGCGACGCCGTGTCATCCCACTTTATAGGCGGCGGGGACTGGCAGTCGATCAAGCGGGGCGCGCGCTGATCTTCTGATCCATGCGGCTAAAAGGCGACCAACAAAATGGCGTTGCTTCTATGAGTTAAGCAATCCGGCCGCGTCATGTGTATACTGCACAGAATATTTTTTACATTGCAGAACCTTGCCTGACACAAATTTGTCCCGTTCTTTTCGGGATTGAAGATGCTCATGCTCGCCGTCGCGGTGATCGTCCCTTGTTGACTTTTTCAGATGCCGCCCGGCGGCGATTGCGAATGGGGCGTATCGGGACAGCCGTACGGCGTCCTGCCCCGTTCATCCGCGCAATCTGCTCCGCCTTCAGAAGTAAAAAGGCCAGTTTCAATCCCTCTCTTGGAAGGTAGCTGTGAAGCACAGTTTCTGGGGAATTAAGACGTCCCGAGCGTCGTGAAGAATTCAAGTGCAATATTTATTGAAAACATGCGCATATAACAATTATTTTTATAATTCTTGATTGCGTAAGATAGCATAGATAAATAATAATTGAATTAAATTGGAAAATATGTAGTAACAATAAATAAACGCATTATGTTGTGGCAAATTCTTATTTAAAAAATATTTGATGTTTTTTACATAATTAATAACAACGTATTGTTGCGTTTATGTAAATCCATTATTTTTGATAGAATTATGTAATACATACCAAAACTAAAATATAAGCTGATGTCCCAAAATTGCCAAAATTGATCAATTTAATAATTTGGCCAGAATATATAATCGAAAAATTTATACCTACGCTAATTGCTGGAAATTTTGTCAGCGTACTACTGCGTTTGCATGGGGGACGCATGTTCAAAATGGGGTTATGCTGTGCGGCAATATTGCTCGCACTGACGGGTAACGCGCGCGCGGGCGCTGATGATTACAATCGGGTTGTTAGTTTTGGAGACAGTCTTTCAGACAATGGCAACCTGGACGCCGCGGTAACATTCGAACTCGCTGGACTATTGGGTTTCCTGTCAGGGAGCGGCTATTTCGACGGCCGTTTTTCTAACGGGCCAACCTTTGCCGAGTTGCTCGCGGGCAATGCCGATTTCGCCAATGGCGAAAGTTCACAGGCAAGCTTTTATGGGTTGGGTTTTATCTTCAATCCCGCCACGGTTGAAGGAAGCGTCAATCTCGCGGCTGGCGGAGCCACGACCGAGGGAGGTGAACTGTTCGACATCTTTGGCCAGCCAGTGGGCATTCCATCGGTGGAGCGCCAGATTGAAGACTTTACAGACAATGGCGGAGAATTCAGCACCAACGATCTTGTGACGGTTCTTGCCGGTGCAAACGATATCTTTAACGCTGATCTCGACGCTGGCGCGGCTGCAAGCGCGGCTGACACGCAAAAACGCAATCTGAGTGCGCTGATCGAAGCAAAAGCGAGCACGATCGTGATCGCCAATTTGCCAAATCTAGGCGCAACGCCAAGTTTCAGCGGTCTAGACGACAGATTCGACGCTAATGAGGACACCGCTATAGCCGGTCTGGTCGCCACCGACACCTTCAATTCCCAATTGGCGACAGACGTCGAGGAACTTGCCGCTAATAGCCCAGACGTCAATCTCGTCGAGGCCGATCTACAGGGATTTCTCGACATTGTCATCGAAAGTCCCGAAGCCTTCGGTTTCACAAACGTTACGCAGGCTTGCTCTTTCTCGGATGGCACGATCTGCTCCAATCCGGACGAGTTCCTGTTTTTTGACAGCGTACATCCGACAGCCGCCGCGCACGCCTTTCTCGCGCAATTCATCGACACGCTGCTTTCAACCGACGACCAGGCTGCAATGACCGGACCACTGGGCGAAGTCACGGTTTCCTCAAGGCTGGAAGCATCCGACATTCTGTTCCGCCGCGCCGTTCCTATCCTCTGGTCCAATGAAGCAGGAGGCCTTTACGCCGAAGTCGTCGGCCAGCGCGGCAGCGGCTCCGGCAGTGGTGGTGCAAACAATTTCGACTATGATCTGGCAGGCCTGCGGGTTGGTTTCGATGCACGTGACGGGAATTTCATTTTTGGCGTTGCAGCGGCCTATCTCGAAGGCGATATCGCAAGCGTCAATCTTAACGCCAATACGAGCACGACGCAGCTGGACGCCTATCTGCTGCATCAGTATGCTTCGTTCTTTACTGGCCTTGAAGCGGGCGTGTCGTTCGCTGATTTCGACGATGTTCGGCGCGACACCGGCCTGCCGACCCTGATCGGCGAATCGGAGACAGAGAGCGTCAGCTATACTGTTGCCGCAACGCTGGGCACGAATATCGATGTCAGAGGCATTCGCCTCACACCGGCCGTGCGTGCTGGTTACCTGTCCGCAACTGTTGATGGATTCTCCGAGACGGTCCCGCTGCTGGCGCTCAATATTTCCCAGCGCGAGATCGAGGCCGGCTTCTGGACCGCCCGGCTTCGCGCATCGACATATCTTGATCGCGCCCTCAGCTCTGAACTCTTCTTCGAGGCCGGTTATGAAGACCTGTTCTCCGTTGAGGATGGCTACAGCGCTGAGTTGATCGACAATACCGCGCAGGGCGTGACGGCAACCCCAGAAACGATTGAGGCGCGCGGCTTTTTCCTTAAGGCTGGCGCCAGTTTCGACATTGGCGAGGGGGCCAAGATTGCCGGGGAGTATGGCGTCGGTTTTGAGGAGGATGACGGCGAGGTGCATTCCGGCCGCATATCTCTCACGATTCCAGTTGGCGGAAGCGAGGAAAGCTTGAAGTAATTCATCGGTAAACTGACATTCGGATATTGGCTATTGCACCAGCGAACATCTCGGATGTCGGGCAAATCCTGTCTTGCCAGCACCCTCAGCGAGGCGAGGACGGTGAATGCGAAACGTATCAGAGCATCTTCCCCGCGTGTTGCGAGGGAAATTGCTCTGATTTTCGTTTCGTTCACAGGCGTGGAACCTGGAAGTGCAGGATTGATAATCTGTGAGCTGATAAATTAGTATCGTATGCGTTGCTCGGTTTCCCGGTCAAACAACATCGCCCGGCCGAGGTCGAATTTTACCCCGATTGCGTCGCCTTCGCTTGAGCGTTCGTCCGCCCGCTCTTCAACGATGAGCTTCTCGCCCATTTTCGTGACGATATGGGCGTAGGACACGCCGCCGAGCGCCTCGGTCAGGTCCACCGTATGGGTCTTGGCGCTGAAGTCAATTTCCAGATGTTCAGGCCGAAGACCCAGCGTGAGCAACCGGCCATTCGACAGGTTCTGCCCGATCGGCAGGGTGGTCTGAAGCGCAGGCACGTCAATACCGTCCGGGGCGGCGGTCGCATCGAGAAAATTCATTGAGGGCGAGCCGATAAATCCTGCCACGAACCGATTGTCTGGATCGCGATAGAGGTTCATGGGGGCTCCAACCTGCTCGATCCGCCCGCTCCGCAGCACAACGATCTTGTCGGCCAGTGTCATCGCCTCGACCTGATCGTGCGTGACATAAAGCATGGTCGCGCCGATCTCCTTGTGCAGCCGTGCGATCTCCACCCGCATCTCGACACGCAACTCGGCGTCGAGGTTGGAGAGCGGTTCGTCAAAAAGAAACACATCCGGTCCCCGGACAATGGCCCGGCCGATCGCGACGCGTTGGCGCTGACCGCCGGACAAGGCTTTCGGCTTGCGCTTCAAATAGTCCTCAAGTTTGAGGATTTTCGCAGCGTTGCCGACCTTCTCGACGATTTCCGTCTTGGCATGGCCGGTCATTTTGAGCCCGAAGCCCATATTTTCCTCAACCGTCATATGCGGATAAAGCGCGTAGGTCTGAAACACCATGGCGACACCACGCTCCGCAGGGTCGAGCTTCGTTACGTCCCGCGCTCCGATGCAGATCCTGCCTGAGCTGGTTTTCTCCAGGCCGGCGACCATCCGCAACAGCGTAGACTTGCCGCAGCCTGACGGCCCAACCAGCACACAGAAATCGCCATTGTTTATCTCCAGATCGACGCCATGGATGACCTGAACATCTCCATATTTCTTGACAACATTCTCCAGTTGAACCTCTGACATTAGTTTTCCACCCCTAGATTTCCATTATCCGGGAAGCGCCAGTTGCGCGCGTCCTCGGCAATTCGGTTCGCGTTTTCCTGCAGGTCGGGGGCCATGCTTTCCAAGGCGGTCAAGTCCGTGCGCTGCACTGTTGACGTCGCAGACAATGCGCCGATTTGCCGCCGCCTGGACAACAGGATCGGCACGGCAACACAAATGATGCCCGGTTCATGTTCTTCCCGGTCAAAGCCATAGCCGCAGGCGCGTATCGTGGCCAGTTCAGCGCGCAGCTTTTTTTCCGTGGTGATGGTATTGGGCGTATAGCGGTGAAACGCCTGCTGGCGCAAAGCCCGCTCCAGTTCCGGCTCGGGCAGATAGGCGAGCATGACCTTGCCAATCCCGGTACAGTAAGCCGGGCCGACCTTGCCTGCTTCGCTGAACATCTGAACGCGGTCCGCAGCATTGCGCTTGTCGACATACAGAACCTGGCCATTATCCAGTTGAGCCAGATGCACGGTGATCTCGATCCGCTTGCTGAGATCGTCCAGATGCGGACGCGCGACGGGAGACAGGGAGCTGTGCCGCCATGCCGCATGCGCCAGACGCACCAGGCGCAGGCCCGGCGCATAAGTCTGCTGGTCGGTGTCGAATTGCAGCATGCCCTGATTGGTCAGTGATCGGAGTAAACGGTAAAGTGTCGCCTTGGGATAAGGCGAAACCGTCATGAGCTCAGCGAATCGGACCGGGCGGTCAAAGCCCGCGACTTGATCAAGTACGTCCAGCGCTTTACCGACAGTGCCGTCTCCTGACACTGTATCCGACATTCAAATCCTCCCGTTTCCTCGCGGCGATCCTTGTCTTGAAGCACGGCATGTTCCACAAGTCATTGCTACGCCGCACGCTGTTGACAAGACTAGCTGAATTGGAGTTTTCTTTTCAATCCAATAATCAAAACGCCGTCTCAATTATTGAAACCGATAGGGAGGACCTATGTGTTCTGTATCCAAAGCGTCCCTTACAGTGGTGACAGCCATGTCGCTTCTGACGAATGTGGCTCTTGCTCAGGACAAGACCGAAAAGCTTTCCGGTGAGCTTATCATTTTCTCTGACATGTCGAACCCCGCTCCTCGGGCGACCATGGAAGGCATGACAAAGCGTTTCGGCGAGATGCATCCGGATCTTGAGATTAAGCTGACCGTCATCGACCGCGAGGCCTACAAGACCCAGATCCGTAACTTCCTGTCGGCCAACCCGCCGGATGTCGCCAACTGGTATGCGGCAAATCGCATGAAACCCTATGTCGAAGCTGGGCTTTTCGAAGACGTCTCCGACCTTTGGGAAGGCCAGATCAGCGAGGAGCTGGGCTCGACCAAGGCGGCGATGACCCTGGATGGCAAGCAGTGGGGCGTGCCCTACACCTACTATCAATGGGGCGTCTACTACCGGAAGGACGTCTATGAAGAGCTTGGCCTGTTGGAGCCGGGTACATTTGCCGAGCTGAAGTCGAACTGCCAGGCTATCCTGGATTCCGGCCGCAAGTGCTTCACGATCGGCAGCAAGTTTCTCTGGACCGCCGGCGGCTGGTTCGACTACATCAATATGCGCACCAACGGCTATGATTTCCATGCAGCGTTGACCGGCGGTGAAATTCCGTGGACTGATGACCGCGTGAAAGCGACATTCGCTAACTGGCGCGAGCTGATCGACATGGGCGCATATGTCGATAATCACCAGTCCTATAGCTGGCAGGAGTCACTTCCATTCATCGTCAAGGGCGAGGCAACCGCAATTCTGATCGGTAATTTCGGTGTCGCCCCGATGCGCGAGGGTGGCCTGGATGACAGCAAGCTCGATTTCTACCAGTTCCCCAAAATTGCCGAAGACGTCGCGCTGGCCGAAGACGCGCCGACCGATACGTTCCATATTCCTTCAGGCGCAAAGAACAAGGAAGCCGCACGCGCTTTCCTGCGCTTCGTCGTATCGGCGGAAAACCAGACACTGATCAACAACGGCAAAAACCTCGGCCAGTTGCCGGTGAACGCCAACTCTTCGGTTGATGACGACAAATTCCTGAAAGAAGGCTTTGTGATGCTGTCGGCAAATTCATCGGGCGGCGTGGCTCAGTTCTTCGACCGGGATACGCCAGCAGAGATGGCGTCTGTCGCTATGGAAGGTCTCCAGGAGTTCATGGTTCTGCCAGACAATCTTGATGATATCCTTGCTCGTCTGGAACAGGCGCGTCAACGTATCTACAAATAGTCTGTTGATTTGCGGTTGGGCGTTCGCGTTCAACCGCAGGTCTTTATATCTGACACCTTGGGCCCAGGCGCCGCCGCACAAAATGCAGCGCGCCATGCAGGAAGCCTGCCATGACGCCAACAGCCATGCCAACGACGGAATATAAAAAGCTAAGATCGTTGAACAAGCGTAATGAAATTGCAATCACGCCCTGGCTTTTCCTGGCCCCGGGCGTCTTGTTCTTTCTGTTTTACGTAATTTTCCCAATTTTTCAGAGCTTTGATGTCTCGCTGTACCAGTGGGACGGGTTGGGTGAGGCCAGATATGTCGGGCTCGCCAATTATCAGGAACTGGTCAACGACCGCGCCTTCGAAATATCGCTCTGGAACAATCTAAAATGGCTGGTGCTCTATCTGCTTGCGATCCCGGCAGGGCTCTTCATCGCACTGTTCCTGAACCAGACGGTAACAGGTATCCGGCTCTATAAATCGCTGTTTTTCTTCCCCTTCGTGATCAGTCAGATCGTCGTCGGCCTTGTATTTTCCTGGTTCTATGACCCAACTTTCGGCCTCCTGAACGTCATGCTCGGCTGGGTCGGCCTCGGTCCGATCAATGTGCTCGGCGATCCGCAGACGGTCACTTACGGCATTATCGCCGCCGGTCTGTGGCCGCAGACGGCCTATTGTATGATCCTGTATCTGACCGGCCTGAATGCGGTGGATCCCGAACAGATCGAAGCGGGGCGGCTGGACGGGGCGAAGGGCGCAAGAATGCTGTGGTACATCATCCTGCCTCAGTTGAAGCCAGCCACTTTCATTGCCTTCGTGGTCACGATCATCGGGGCGCTGCGTTCGTTCGACCTCATCTCGATCATGACGAATGGCGGGCCGTTCGGATCGTCTCGCGTCCTGTCTTTCTACATGTTCGAAAAAGCCCTGTCCGAATATGGTTTCCGCATGGGCTATGGCGCGGCGATCGCCGTTGTTCTGTTCCTGATCATGCTGGTCTTTATCGCGTATTTTCTCTGGTCGATGTTTCAGGAAGAGCGGGGGAGGTAAGCCGATGTTTCCAACACCTGTCGAAAATACCTCGCCTGCATGGCGGCTGACCTACCAGTCGCTGCTGCCGCTCGCGCTGTTGATGTGGCTGGCCCCGCTCCTTGCGGTGGCGCTCTTCTCCGTTAAGCCGGAAGCTGAATTTGTCAGCGGAGGATACTGGGATCTGCCGAGCTACTTTGCGGGCTTCGAGAATTACGGGCGCGTTTTCTTTGAAAGCGACATGCCCCGCTATATGCTGAACTCGGTGCTGATAACCGTTCCGACCGTTGTCGGATGCGTCATTCTTTCTACGATGACCGGCTTTGCCCTTGGCATCTACAGGTTCAGAGCGAATATCTGGATCTTCTTCATGTTCGTGGCAGGCAATTTCGTCCCCTTCCAGATCCTGATGGTGCCGGTGCGCGACATCACGCTCGATATGGGCCTTTACAATACCAAGACCGGGCTGGTCCTCTTCCACATCGCTTTCCAGACGGGGTTCTGCACGCTGTTCATGCGGAATTTCATCCGTGCGCTGCCGTTTGAGTTGATAGAGGCGGCCCGCGTCGAGGGCATCGCGGAATGGCGCATTTTCTGGTATATCGTCCTGCCACTGATGAAGCCGGCCATCGCAGCCATGTCGGTGCTGATCTTCACCTTCATCTGGAACGATTATTTCTGGGCCGTTGTCCTGACGCAAGGAGCGGAAAGCCAGCCCGTAACTGCAGGCATTACCAGCTTCAACGCGCAATATCGCGCTGCCTATCACCTCATGAGCGCAGGCAGCATCGTTGCAGCACTGCCGCCTGTCGCCATGTTCTTCATGATGCAGCGGCACTTCATTGCAGGGCTCACGCTCGGGGCGGTCAAGTGAGCATCAAGGACCGGACGCCGACGCCGCCGGACCATTCCGCCAAGCCTGAGCGGGATGGCAACGCCTACCGCACCTGGCGGCTCGATGACGGATATCAGACGATGGTGCTTGCATCCCGCCGCGAACGGTTGCCGCAATGCGTTTATTGGGGGACTTCCCTGCCGGACGGGGAATGTCTGCAGACGATTGCCACCGCCTATGGAGTCGACGTAACTGGCGGGATGCTTGACGAAAATCCCGATCTCAGCATCTGTCCGGAGGCGGAGCGTAGCTTCCCCGGACAACCCGGACTCATCCTTTGCGGCGCTGACGGTCTGCCGCTTCTGCCAAGATTTGTCTATCACTCCGAGACGCAGGACGAGAACGGGATTTCCCTGCATTATCTGGATGCAGATAATAGGCTGCGCTATACGGCGCAATTCTTGGCAGACCCGGCAACGCGCATCGTCACGGTGCAGGCGAGCCTCGCCTCTGAGCGTCCCGTGCATCTGCATTGGCTGTCGGCGCCTGTTCTGCCGGGGCCTCAACAGGCCGATGAGATGATTGATCTGGCCGGCCGCTGGTGCGGGGAGTTCCAGTTGATCAGGACGGCGTGGTCGCCCGGTGTACGCTTCCGCGAAAACCGGACCGGGCGCACCGGGCATGAGCATTTCCCCGGGCTGCTGATACCGTGCCGGGGCGCGACCAATGTCAGCGGCGACGCTTATGGCGTGCATTATGGCTGGTCCGGCGGACATCGCATGATTGCCGAAGAGCTGCCTGACGGACGGCGGCAGATTCAATTCGGCCATGCATCCGGCATCGAAACCGCCCCGGGGCACACGTTCGCAACGGCCCCGCTTTATGCAACCTATTCCCGCGATGGGCTGAATGGTTGCGCCGCGGCGTTCCAGCGCCATCTGCGCGACCGTATCGTCACCATGCCCGCGCCTCAGCGCCCCCGCCCGGTACACTATAATTGCTGGGAATCGGTCTATTTCGACCATAAGCTCCCGGTCCTGAAGGAGATCGCCACGCGTGCGGCGGATCTGGGAGCCGAACGTTTCGTGCTGGATGACGGCTGGTTCGGCAAGCGGGATGACGACACCGGTTCGCTTGGGGATTGGGACATCGATCCGCGCAAATATCCGGAAGGGCTCACACCGCTCATTTCTCACATTCATGCATTGGGTATGAGCTTTGGCATCTGGTTTGAGCCGGAAATGGTAAGTCCGGATTCAAATCTGTATGGCGCGCATCCGGATTGGGCGCTGGGCGGCGCAGACCAGATTCTTGGCCGCCAGCAAATGGTTCTGAACATGGCGCTTGCCGAGGTGCGGGACCACATTTTCGGGAAAATCGCGGCGGTTCTGTCCGCCTACGATATCGACTATGTCAAATGGGATCATAACCGCGTTCTCCCGCAGCCCGACGCTGCTCAGACCCGCGGCGTCTATGCATTGCTCGACCGTGTACGGAAAAACTTTCCCGATGTCGAAATTGAAAGCTGCGCCAGCGGCGGGGCGCGGATCGACTTCGGAATTCTGAAACATACGCAACGGGTCTGGCTCTCGGACAGCAATGACGCGCTGGAGCGGCTCAGGATGCAGCATGATGCAGCGCTGTTTCTTCCCTCCATCGTGACCGGTTCGCATATCGGTCCAGGAAACTGCCACACATCCGGGCGCGTATTGGACATTGCGTTTCGCGCCTGGGTCGCCGCGCAACGCCATATGGGGTTCGAGATGGACCCCCGCGAATTGACCGACCGGGAAGCCGATATTCTGCGCAGCGTCACCAATTGGTGGAAACACAACAGAGACTGGATGATGCGCGCGGATATTCTGCGTCTCGATAGCGTGGATCCGGCCGTGATCGCGGAACAGCAACTGGCGGAAGACAGGTCGCGTTTTGTCATCTTTGCCGGGAAGGCGTCGACAAGTCTACAGATCTTGCCGCGCCCGCTCCGTCTGACGCAGCTGGAACCAGAGGCGAATTATGAGCTGACGCTGATCAATCGGGATATGGCTCCAAAATTATCTCGTGGCGCACCGATCCTGAAGGAACGCGCGATCCGCGTCAGCGGGGCCTACCTGATGAACTACGGCGTCACCTTGCCCTGGTCTCTGCCGGAAACGATGTATGTGATCGAAGGCAAACGCGCCTGAATGCGCCGCGCCGTCTTCGTTCCTCCTTTTCTCTAGCGATTGCGATTGAGGTTCTTCATGAAACGCGCTCTCGGCGTTTGTTATTATCCGGAACACTGGCCACAGGAGATGTGGGCCGAGGACGCCCGGCGCATGGTGGATGCTGGGCTCAGCTGGGTGCGTATTGCAGAATTCGCCTGGTCCCGCATGGAGCCCGAACCGGGGCGGCTCGAACTCGATTGGCTCGATCAAGCCATTGACACGCTGGGATCGGCCGGCCTCAAGATCGTCTTCGGAACCCCGACGGCGACGCCACCGCGCTGGATGATCGACAGGCATCCCGACATGCTTGCCGTAGACGCGAATGGCACGCCGCGCAAGTTCGGTTCGCGGCGGCATTATTGCTTCAGCCATAAGGGCTATCAGGAGGAATGCGCCCGGATTGTCGAGGTCCTTGCCCGCCGATATGGCGCCAATCCGCATATCGCCGCCTGGCAGACGGACAATGAATATGGCTGCCATGAAACGGTGCTGAGCTATTCCAAAGCCGCGCATGAGGGCTTCCGCAACTGGTGCGCGCAGCAATATCAAAGCGTGGACGCGCTGAATCGCGCCTGGGGCAATGTATTCTGGTCAATGGAGTTGGCCAGCTTCGAGGAGCTGGAGTTGCCTAATCAGACTGTGACCGAAGCTAACCCCGCGCATCGCATGGCCTTCCGCCGATTTGCGTCGAGCGAGGTCGTGCGGTTCAATCGTTTGCAATGCCGTATCCTGCGCCAGCATTCCCGCGCGCCTCTCTTGCATAATTATATGGGCCAGAGCACAAGTTTCGACCATTTCGAGTGCGGGCAGGATCTGGATATCGCCTCGTGGGACAGCTATCCGCTCGGTTTCCTGATCAACCGCACGGATTATGATGACGACCATAAGAAGCGTTACCTGCGACAGGGTGATCCGGACTTTCAGGCCTTTCATCATGATCTGTACCGCGCGGTCGGACGCGGGCGTTGGTGGGTGATGGAGCAGCAGCCCGGGCCGGTGAACTGGGCGCAATGGAATGTTGCGCCGCTGCCGGGCATGGCGAGGCTGTGGGCCTGGGAAGCGTTCGCGCATGGCGCGGAAGTTGTGAGTTACTTCCGCTGGCGGCAGGCTCCATTCGCTCAGGAGCAGATGCATGCGGGGCTTTTGCGCCCCGACAGCGCCGCCGCGCCAGCGCTTGGGGAAGCGGCGCAGGTGGCCGCGGAGCTGGCTGAAATGCCCGATGCTGGCACTGCGCAGGCAAAGGTCGCAATCGTTTTTGATTACCCCTCGGTCTGGGCCTGGGAAGTGCAACCGCAGGGACAGGACTTTAGCGGTTTCAAGTTGCTTTTTGACATGTATCGCGGATTGCGCGCGCTTGGACAGGACATCGACATACTCCCGCCTGATGCATCGGACCTCTCCGCCTATGAGCTGGTCGTCATTCCCGGCCTGTTCACCCTGTCGGACGGATTGCGGGCAGCTTTGGCGGCCTATAAGGGGTACGTGCTTCACGGCCCGCGCTCCGGCGTCCGCAACAAGGATTTTTGCATCCCCGCCGGGCTGGGACCAGACCTTCCCGGCGTTACGGCGACGCTGGCGCGTTCGGAAAGCCTGCCGCCATTTGCGCCCATGAAGCTGGCGGCGCCTGGCAATTTCGTAAAATGGTTCGATCATCTGGAGGCCGACCCACAGCAGGTTGCAGAGGCAACCGCTGACGGGCAGCCCGCCCTTCTGCGCGCAGGTAACGTTTATTGTCTTGCTGGCTGGCCCGACCCGGAAGCTTGCCAGCGCATCTTGAAAAACCTGCTGGCCGAAGCAGGGCTTGAAGCGGCGGAAATGCCTGAAGGGCTGCGTCAGCGAAGCACACAGAGCCATCGTTTCTTCTTCAACTATGCGGATGGCCCCATCGAGTGGCAGGGGAGGTCTATTCCCGCCGCCGGGGTTTACTGGCAGTCGCTGGCCGACGATCGCAGTGGCTCCGCTAATGCATAGTTTCTGCGCAACGGACCCAAAAGCAGGCAGCGGTTTTCGGATAAGCCCGATGCTTAAACAATAGATCGGGCGCCACAGCCGGTTCAGGTTACATGAGCGGCTTTTGCTTTGCTGCCGGGTTCGGGAATGCCGTGGCTGAGCTCTGGAGCCATTAAAGCCGGTCACGCAGGCTGAACCATGTCATGGCCAGAATGAGGAAGGGCCAACGCAATAATGCGCCGCCGGGGAACACGGTTTTCGGCGCGCGCGCCATAATGTCGAATGCGCCGAGCTGGCCGCGGATCGCTTCGGCGACAATCATTCCGCTCAGGCTCGCCATGACGACGCCATGCCCGGAATATCCGCCAACGGAGAGAATGTTGTTTTGCTCCCTGTCGAAATATGGCATCCGCGTCATGGTGATACCGAGCGTACCGCCCCAGGCATAGTCGATCCGCGCGGTTTCCAATTGCGGGAACACGTCAAGCATGCGCTTTCGTACCAGCCCGGGAATGTCCCTGGGAAAGGCGAAGCCGTAGCTTTCTCCGCCGCCGAACAGCATTCGGTGATCGGCCGAGCAGCGATAGTAATTGACGACAAAATTGCTGTCATAGACGGCGGCGTTGCTGCGTATGAGCGATCTGGCGCGTCGTTCGCCAAGTGGCTCAGTTGCAATGATGAAATTATTGATAGGCATGACATGGCGTGCGGTTTGCCGATGTAGATTGCCGTGATATCCGTTGCAGCCAAGAACAAGATAGTCGGCTTTCACGCTTGCCTTGCCGGTGAAGATGCTGACCTTCGAGCCGGGCTCGATGGCGGTCACGCGCGACATCTCGAAAATCCTTGCCCCGGCATTTTCGGCCGCCTTGCCGAGCCCGAGCGCGTATTTCAGCGGATGAAGATGCGCGCCATTCTCAAAGAACAACCCACCGCGATAGGCGGTGGTTCCAAGCTCCTCGCCGATCGCTGCCTTGTCCAGTAAGTGGATGTCGTTGCAGCCATAGTCCCGGGCCATCTTCTCAGCATAGGATTGGCTATGTACATGGTCACTCTTGCGCAGATCGGCATGGATGAGGCCATTGCGCCACTCGCAATCGATGGCGTGGCGGTTGATCAGACCCTTAACAAGCCGCAGCCCGCGCTGCGCCAGATCCCACAGCTCTCTGGCGTGGTCCCTCCCGACAAGATCCTCCAGCTCGCCCTGATCGCGCCGCTGTCCTAAATGCACCTGCCCGCCATTGCGCCCCGAAGCCCCCCAGCCTATGCGGTTGGCTTCGAGCACGATGACATCGAAACCTTTTTCCGCCAGATACAGAGCCGTGGACAGTCCGGTATAGCCGGCGCCGACAATGCATATGTCGCAGCGTAACTCGCCGGCCGCCTGTTCGCGGGGCGGGGGCGTCGCTGTGGAATGCAGATAATAAGACGAGTTCGGATATTCACCGGGCTGATCGTTAACCGTTAGAATATCCATAAGCAGCACCTGGCATGCCGGTGATTGTTCAAACGCTCAAGAGAAGGTGTTCGCGTTCCCAGGCCGAAATCTCGCTAAGGAACTCATTCAGCTCATGCATCTTGATGCGCTCATAAACCTTGCAGAACGGCTCGCCCAGCAGGGTCCGCACATCCGAATTCTCGGCGAACAGCCGCAATGCTTCGTTGAGGCTGTTGGGGATGCCGACGCCGCGGTCATAGGCGATACCGGGATTTGCGCTGGTCGGCTTCAGTTTCTGCCTCATGCCAAGATAGCCGCAGGTCAAATTGGCCGCGATAGCCAGATACGGATTGCAGTCCATACCGACGACGCGGTTCTCGACACGCCGTCCCTCCGGACCGGAAATCGGTATGCGAATGCCGGCCGTGCGATTGTCGACGCCCCACTCGAAATTGATTGGGGCCGCGTCATCCGCCTTAAAGCGCCGGTAGGAATTGACGTAAGGCGCAAGCAGCAGCAGCACGTTCGGCATATATCTCTGTAGACCGCCGACCATGCCGTTGAACAGTTCGGTTGGCCTGTCAGTATCATCGGTGAATATGTTCCTGCCGGTTTTTGTATCCAGCACGCTCTGATGAATGTGCATCGCGCTGCCCGGCTCGTATTTCATCGGCTTGGCCATGAAGGTTGCAAAGCAATTGTTCTTCAGCGCCGCCTCGCGGATGGTGCGCTTGAAATAAAAGACCTGATCGGCCAGCTTGAGCGGATCGCCATGCTGAAGGTTGATCTCGATCTGGCCTGCGCCGCCTTCCTGCGTGATGGCGTCGATCCCGAGGCCCTGGGCTTCGGCGAAAGCGTAAATGTCGTCGATGACCGCGCCATATTCGTCAACGGCGGCAATCGAGTAGGCCTGACGCCCGATGCCCTTGCGTCCCGTGCGCCCGACAGGTGGTTCAACCGGATCGTTCGGATCGACATTGGGGCTCGTCAGATAAAACTCCATCTCAGGCGCTATGACCGGCTCCCAGCCGGCGTCACGATAGGCGGCGATGACACGCTTCAGGACGGATCGTGGGGCGATGGACACGGGATTGCCGTTCGTCAGTTCCAGATCATTGATGACCTGCATGGTTGGATCTTCGGCCCACGGCACGGCGGACGCAGTCGTAAGGTCCGGCTTCAGCACCATGTCAGCCTCGGTGATCCAATCCGCGCTTTTGTCATCCTCGTCGATATAGGTTCCGGTGATGCTCAGATAGAAAATCGAGATGGGAAGAAAGGACCTGCTGGACAGGGAAAATTTCTTTGCCGGAAACGCCTTGCCGCGCGCAATGCCGGCCATGTCCGGAACGATGGACTCGATTTCTTCGATTCTGCGCCCATTCCGCCAATGCGTGAATGCCTGCGGGAGACCTGAATACCAGTTGGCGTCAGTGGAGGTGCTCATAAGGGTTCTTACTATTGTTTTTTCAATTGTGTCTAACGGCCCGGTCAGTCATCGAAGAGGCAAGGCTGCCTGTGTGCATGTCAAAGCGCAAGAAAGCTTCGCTATGAGTATCGTGCAATCGCTGAACAAACGACTTTCGGCAATCGTGATGCCTCGCCATCATGCAAAAACTATTCCATAAAAATGCGAAAAGCCAATCGCTTCGGCTTTGTATCACAAGATTGGCGATGAACGCGCCTCACATCATAAATTCGGCATCGTTTGAAGCCGGACCATGGGTCATATTGTTTCTGATAGATGGCATTGTCGGGACGGCCCTATGGGACATCATATCCGCTATTTCGATACAATTCCTGGCCGGAGTTTCTGAGCGCACCTTCCTGGGCGCGTTTTGACCAGATTTCCTGTTTGACAGAAATAATGAAGTGGTATCATTTTGGAAAGTGATATCACAAAGTCGGGATTGATATCGGGAAATGAATGACGCCCTCACAAGTTGGATTGAAAAGAGCAGATCTGCTCGCGGCGTTTATGTGGGGCTTGCTGACATTCATGGCGTTCTGCGCGGTAAACGCATTCCGATCGACAAGCTGCGCAAGCTGGATCATGCGCCGATCCGCATGCCAGTCTCCTCTCTTGCCGTTGATATTTGGGGAAATGATGTCCTGGAAAATCCGCTATTCGCGCAAAGCGGCGACAGGGATGGGCAATGTCTGCCGACCGGACGCTTGCCAATCGAGATCTTCCCGGATCAGCGCGAACTCTTGCCGCTGCTTCCGATCTGGATGGCGAGGGACGATGGCCGGCCGCATGAGGTTGATCCGCGCGGCGCGCTGCTGACCGCCAGGGCGCGGTGCTTGCATGCCGGGCTGACGCCGGTTGCCGGCACGGAACTTGAATTTTACCTGCTGGATCGTCAATCATCCGGTCTTGCTCCGGCGATCTTCCCCTATAGCGGAACTCCGTTTTCGGGCGGTGGCGTGCTCTCTGTAGGTGAGCTTCAGGCCATTCAACCCTTTCTCGACGATGTCTATCGCATTGGCGAAGCCAACGGCGTGAATCTGGATGCGGCCGTTTCCGAAGGCGGGCCGGGACAGTTCGAGATCGCCATTGGCCATAGCCGTGATATCATGAAGGCGGCGGATGATTTCCTCATCATCAAATACGTCATTCGGCATGTCGCGCGTAAATATGGCTTTGATGCATGCTTCATGGCGAAACCGTTTCCGGATCTGTCCGGATGCGGGTTTCATGTCCATCTCAGCCTTCTGGACGCAAATGGCGTAAATATATTCAGTAGCGGCGCTCCGGGTGAAAATCACATTCTGCGGGCTGCTATTGGCGGGCTGCTCGATGCGCTTTGGTG
>JAHQVI010000220.1 GCA_019634405.1 Hyphomicrobiales bacterium | reverse complement strand
GTCGGCATTCTCCTCGGCGGCATACTCAGCCGCTTCATCCTCTACATCTTCGGCGTGGCTCTCCTCGGCTTCTTCCGCTATGACTTCGCTATAAGCGTTCTCGACGGGCTTGAGCGGCTCAGCAAGGAGGGGATTGACCCTCTGACAATCGAATCCGCCATCAACACGATCGAGTTTCGCCTTCGCGAAAACAATACCGGGGCGTTCCCGCGCGGCATATCGGTGCTGCTGCGCGCGCTCGGGGAGTGGAATTACGATCGCTCCCCATTGCCGCCATTGGCGTGGGAGAATCGATTGAACGCACTCAAATCGCGTGTTGCGCGCGGTGAGCGCGTTTTCGAGACGCTGATACAGACGCAGCTTCTGAATAATCCGCATCGGACGACGGCTGTTTTCCGTCCGGATGCGGGGCTAAGCGAGAGGGAAGCCAGCGATGAACAGGCAAGGCTGGCCAAAGCGCGCGCAGCGATGTCGCCGGATGACGTCCAGACCGTTATCGAGGACGCGAAACGGTTGAAGCAGCTTCAGGAAACGCCGGATACACCGGAGGCCCTGGCGACGCTTCCCCGTCTGACGCTTTCCGACCTGCCCGAAAAACACACCATCATACCGATGGCGAGCGGTACCTTGTCAGGCGCGCGTATGCTGCTTCACGATCTCCCGACCAACGGTGTCGTCTATGTCGATATCGGTTTCGATCTTCGCCAGCTTCCGGCCGATCTCTTGCCGTTTCTCAATATATTCCGCCGTGCAATGCTGGAAACAGGTGCAGACGATCTCGACATGGTTGCCTTGTCGCAAAGGATCGGGCGCACGACTGGCGGGATAGGCATCAGCAACTGGACATCGGCGATCATAGGCGAAAACGATCCGGCGGCGTGGATGTTCGTTCGCAGTAAGGTCATGCGCGAAGGCTTGGGGGATTTGACCGAACTCTTGAAGAAAATTCTCTTTGCGGCGCGTCTCGATAATGGCGACCGTATCGCTCAGATCATTGGCGAAGAACGCGCGCGGATGGAGGCCAGCCTGATTCCCGGCGGGCATATCTATATCGGTCAGCGTCTTGCCGCGTCTTTGCATGACGGTGACTGGGCGAGTGAACAGATTGTTGGATTCTCTTATCTGCTCGCCCTGCGGGAGATGGCGCAGCAACTGGAAACGGATCGTGCACAGATCACCTCGAAGCTGGAGCAGATCCGCCAGCGGCTGCTTCATCGCGACGCGATGATCGTCAATGTGACGGCGGATGACACCGGAATTGATGCCGCAAAGAGCGAACTTGCGGATTTGGCCGGAGCCGTGCCCTCGGGGCAGACTTCCTTTTTCGGCTGGAGCCGCCCGGACTATCCGCAGATGCAGGGCTTCACCTTGCCGGCTAAGGTGAACTACGTAGCCAAGGGTGCAGACCTGACGAGCTTCGGGCGGTCGATCAGCGGCGCGGCGCTCGTGGCAAGCCACTGGATGCGCGGAAGCTGGCTCTGGGATAAAATCCGCGTTCAGGGCGGTGCGTACACGGCGAATAGCGTTGCCGATGCCATTTCGGGGATCTTCTATTTCACCTCCTATCGGGATCCGAACCTCATTGAAACGCTGAACGTCTATGATGGTGCGGCCGGTTTCCTGCGGCGCGTCGCCGATGACGATCAGGAACTGGAGCGCGCCATTATCGGCACAATCGGCAAGTTCGATCGATATGAGTTGCCTGACGCCAGGGGCATGCGCTCGATGCAGCGATATCTGAACGGAGCAAGCGATAGCTGGCTTCAGGCGATGAGAACAGAAATCCTGAGTGTTACCGGCGACGACATCCGAAACTTTGCCGACGCGCTTGACGATGTTGCGCGTGGCGGACGCGTTGTCATTATGGGGGCCGAAGACAGGTTGACGGAGGCGGGCAAGGCGTTGCCCGAACCTCTGGCCTTGACCCGGTTGCTATAGCCGCAAACTGGCGAATGGAGCGTCATGCATGCCGTATTTTCAGGGCCGTGAAGGCGGCCGTTCCGTTCATGGCTTTTGGAGGCGTAGCGATGCCGAATGCGCAGGCTGATGTTCTGGGCGTAATCCGCGCCAAAGGGGAGATTGTCATCGGCGTGCGCGATGATGATCCTCCTTTCGGATTTCGCAATGATGATGGTGAATTACAGGGGCTGGAAATCGATCTTGCCCGCGATCTTGCCGCCCGCGCCGGGGCGACGTTCACCCCCTTTGCGATCAATTCAACCAGCCGTCTGCAATTCATCGAACTCGGTTTGCATGATGCGCTGATCGGCATGCTTGCGGTCACGGAACGGCGCAAGCAGCAGGCGCGGCTGGTTGAGCCCTATTATTATGCGACAACGGTAGCAGTGCTTGCTTCTCCGCAAAGCGGGGCCTCGGACATATCCGGGCTGAGCGGCAAGCGCGTTTGCATGCTTTCGGCCGCCATCTATGCGGAGGCCGTTGCCGCCCATCCTGCCAATCTGGACATGATGCCTGTTCGGACCCTGGAGGAGGCGCACGTCCGGCTCGGAAATGGAGATTGCGATGGGATCGCCGCGGAAATCGCCACGCTTGCGGAGCTGAAGAAGAAACACCCGAATCTGGGCGATCACGCCTTGATGGCCATCGACGCACCGCCCTTGCCCTGGGCTATCGCGATCAATCACAAGAACGCCGGTTCTGATTTCGAGCGGCTGATTTCGGACGCCGTGACGGACTGGCACAGGAGCGGCAAGCTGAAGTCGCTGGAGAAAAAGTGGCTCGGCGTGAATACGGACTGGGTGCTCAGGCGGCATGAGGCTCAGCCATAACGGGAAATGAGAGCAACGCTCGGGAGACTGGCGCGCGGCTGTTAACCGGAGCTGACTGACCGCGCCCTATCTCCTTGTTTGCGCATCGGACCGAAAACCGGTGTCCACTTTTCGGCCCGATGCTCTTTTGCTCAAAGCATCGGATTTATCCGAAAACCGGTATCCACTTTTCGGTCCGATGCTGTTGCGCCTGTGACGCATCAGCCTGATCCCCCCAACGGAGAGGCTAGGTGGATGCGTCGCGCAAGCATGTTTTCCCTATTCTGCGGGCGAAGCTGTTGGCGTGCCGAATTGGCGTGCATAATCGTCCGTATTGCTCTCGCGCTTGTCTTCGGGATCGGTGCGCTGCTGTTTGTTGCTAACCGCGCCACTGCCATCCGGACGGGGAGCTTTCGCCTTTTTCCATGGCGTTGACTTGAACCAGCCGACGACATAGGCAACGGCGATCAGGGATGCAAAGCCGACGATGTTCATGACCAGCACGCTGAAGAAATTGACGCCGACAAGGTGAACGCATGTGCCAAGTATCTGTGCAATGAACAGGCTCGATGCAAAGACTGCGAGCGATTGCTGGCCAACCTTTTGTGTCAGATCGACGGCAAGGCCGCTCAGACGATCGCCGAGACGCGTTGCGATGGCATAGCCCAGATAGGCAAGCGCCAGGAAGTGAATGAAGCGGAACAGGCCGAACTCTGTCTTGGTGATCAATGGCCTGATCATATCGCGGACTTCCTGAATGCCGGCGAAGTCGGCGAGCCAGTGATGATTGGAGAAGGGCATGCTGGCCAGTACGACAAGAGCGGTGATTATCATCCAGTCTCGGCGTATGGGCGGCGTCGGAAGCCAGCCGCGCATGAAGGCGAAGCCGGTAAAGAACAGTAGCTGCCAGGCGAAGGGATTGAAGAACCAGCGGCGGTCGCTCCACGGTTCGGCAGGCAGGTCGAGATAGCGCTGACTGGCGAGAAGCCAGAGCACGATCATGAACAGGAACGGCGCATAGACATTCACCCGCCGCAACAGCATCACGATCGGCAGCAGCGCGAGGATGACCAGATACATCGGCAGGATGTCCCAATAATTGGGAACATATGTCAATGTCAGTAAACCGACGATACATTCGCGGATGTTGTCGAAGAAGAGATGCAGGTTGAATGTGCCCGTGAAGGATTTCTCAACCGGGCTGAGCAACATGTCGATAACGATCAACTCGGCCACAACGGCAATAAAGAGGGCGATATGCGTCCAGTAAACCTGCCAGACGCGATGCAGGATGCGCGCGGCGCCCATGAATACACCGTGCATCTCGAAAACTTTTCCGAAGGCAATCGCCGACGCCATGCCGGAGCAGAACACGAAGATCTCCGTCGCATCGGAGAAGCCAAGACGGCCGGGTATCCAGTCGCCCCAGATATTGCCGGGTGTATGAGCAATGAGGATGATAAACATTGCGATGCCGCGGAAAAAGTCGAGCCGGGGATCGCGCTTGCTTATCGGCGCGTTAGAATTTGCCTGCATAGTCTTTGACCTGAATCTCGCAAACGATAATGGAAAACATATTGGCGCCCGACGCCTTGGCTAATGCGGCCTGAAACTCTTCCCGGGATTTAACGCGCCAGCCGCAGCCGCCAAAAGCCGCCGCCGCATCTTCGAATTTCGTAAGCCCAAGCCCCACACCGCGCCGCTCGAGCCCGGCCTGAGCCTGCTTCAACTCGATCAGAGCAAGGCTTTCATCCTGTAGAACGACAATGGTGACGGGAAGTTGCGCATCGCGAAGCGTCGCCAATTCGCCGAAAAACATTTCGAGGCCGCCATCGCCGAGTACGGCAATGACAGGCCGATCGGGATTGGAGGCTTTCACCCCGGCGGCAAGAGGTATCGCCGGTCCCATCGTGCAATATCCGGCGGATTGCATCAGCCCGAACGGGCGCCGGATCCTGATCTGCTGGCTCAAAAGAATGCGATGCGCACCGCTATCCGCCGTGATCGTCGCCTCCGGCGGCAGATCGTTCTGCAATACGTCGAAGATTGTATGAGGGCCCCATTCGGGCGGCGGGGCGAATGCTGCCCGCAATGTCTCACCTATGGCCGCGGGTTCGCCATCCGCCCAGCTATTCGCCTCTCCGGCTGCGGGCAGTCTTTCAAGCAATGCGGTCAGGCACCCGGCCGGGCTGGTTTCGGCAAGTACGGTGGCTGCATGCATCCCATGATCGGCGGGTGCGGCGGAAATTTCGATAATGTTGTTGGCTGATGCGAATGGATCGAGCCATCCGGGGCGCATTTCGATGGGATCATAACCGACCAGCAGGACGAGATCGGCGCTTTTCACCAGCGGCAACAAATGTCTGTCCGCCAGCGGAGATAATCCAGCCCCGCCAAGTACGAGAGGATGATGCTCGTCGACGACGCCCTTGGCCTTGTAAGTGGTGATCAGCGGCGCGCCAACGCGTTCCATCAGCTTTTGCAGCAACTGGCCGCAACCGTCCTGCGCAGCTTCAAGCCCCGCAATGATCAACGGCCGCGATGCGTCTTGTAGCTGCGCCGCAATCTCGGTTACGGCTTCGCTATCGAGCGTCACCGGAGCGGCCAGCCGTTTGGGCGGCGGAACGAAGTATTCCGTCTCGGGAGCGTCCCTGGCCGCCGTATCGGGTGAAAGCTGAACGAAAACCGGTCCCATCGGCCCGCGCTGAGCCAGACGGATAGCGCGCGCCATCGTTGCTGCTGCGCCCTGCTGTTCGAGTTCGAAACTCCCTTTGACCAATGGTTGCAGGAGAGCGGTCAGGTCGATGATCTGATGGGTGTAGCGGCCGCGCAGTGCGTGTTCCACGACGCCGGAAAAGGCGATCAGCGGCACATGCTCCTGCGAAGCGTCCGCGATCCCGTTAACGGCATTGGTCAGGCCCGGCCCGATCGTCGTGACCAGCAGTCCTGGCGCGCCGGTTTCGACCGACGCCCCGGCCGCCATAATCGCGGCATTGGTCTCATGTCGGCATAAAATAAAGCGGATGCCCGCTTTTTCCAGCGCGTCAATAAATGTAACCACTTCGCCGCCAGGCATGCCAAAGGCTTGACGCACTCCATGTGCAAAGAGCGTTTCTGCTGCGAGATCGGCAACGCGTGACATCGGTTTGTCCAGTGAAAAGTGCGCTGACACTTTATATCAGCGCACGGGGCTACAACAATGATAAGAGGGCACAATTGCGGTCATTGCTTGGCGGCAAGACTTGGCCATTTCTCGTTGGCCTGTTCAATATATCCGTCTGGATCTTCTGACCAGTTTTTTTGTACGTTCTGATCATAATTGAGATATAGCTTGCCGTTGCGTATTGACCATGCATCGGGTTCGATCTTGACTAGGGCGTTCTGCGCAACGCCAAACGCACAATATCCACCGTAAGCTGGTTCGTATTTTTCCGGATCGGCTTCGAACAGCGCTTTGTTCTCTGCGCTCGCAAATTGCCATTTGGCGCCCTTATAATCGATGGTGTGTTCCGCGCTGCCTTCGCGTGGTCCGCCTTCGGTAAAATAGGCGACCGGATCATAGCCTTTAATGGCGACTCCATCCGTGCCAAGAGTATTTACGAGTCCCTCAGCCTTTTCGGCGAACGGGTTGAATGCGTAGGCGGCTACGCCCAGGCCTGCGATAATGATAAGCCCGACGATAATCTTTAGCGGATTCATTTGGCTCTCCTGGTTCGTTCGTTCAAAACAGACGGACCAGCGTTTCGTGTCCGGGATGAAGATTGCCCCGGATGGACGAATGTTGCGATGGTCCTTTTTCAAGGCGATCATGGATAATTCTGTGAAAACGGTCTTGATGGCGGATTTCGCAACGCAGATCGTCAATGGCGCGAACGGATGGATAATCCTGGTTGCGAAGGGCGACTGCCATAAGTGAGCGGATAAAGACGTCGCGCTGTGCGTGACTGCCGCCAATGGCGGGCAGGCGCTTCGCCATTTCAGCGAGGCATATTTCGGAGCGTTCGCATTGGCCGGGCGTCCGCAGTAGCGCTTCAGCAACGCGCACGCCGATATAGCGCGTTACCCGGGACTGGTCGCACTGGCCATCCTTGCGGGCGCGCATGGCGGCGATCAGCTCATCGGCGGACTTGAGGTCCCCGACAGCGATCAGCGCGAGAAGATAATGAAGCGAGGCGAAAACGTAAGTCGTATCTGTGCGCCGCGTATGGGCGATTTCGGCAACAGCTTCCCAGCGATCGCCAACATCGACGCCGTCCTGTTCGAGACGCCATAGCATCGAAACAGCGTTGGACATATCGCGGAAATCATCGGTCTGAACCGGACGGATTTCTTCGTCGTACAGCTTGAGAACGGCGTCGTGGTCGTTGTTTTCGAGGTGAAACAGCGCAAGATGCCATGCCATGTGAAATGAGAAATTGTTGCATTTCGACCAGACCGGCCTTGCCGCCGTCAGCCATTCGCGGCCTTCCTCGACGCGCCCATTCATTTCGAAGACATGTGAGACGGCGTGAAGCCCCCAGCTATCAGACGGCTGAATTTTTACCGCGCGTTTGCCAATTTCTTCCGCTTGGTCATAAGAACCCGTTTCCTCAAGCCCGAATGCGTGACAGCCCAGCAGAAAACCATAACCTGCGCTATCCTCAGGCATTCGGCTCGCAAGCTCGCCGGAGAGTTTCACCATGCCTTCGCGATCGCCGAGCATAAACCGCAGGGAGTGGGCGATCTTTGCGCTGAGAAAATCGGCAGGGTGATGATCGAGATGACGCTCAAGACGTTCGACCGCATCGCGCATCTTGCCGGTCTCGGCAAGTTCTAGCGCTTCCAGCATGGCGCTTTCGCCCGCGGAAATGGATCCTTTGACGCGAGTGGAAGCGCGTGCTGCTTCCAAAGGCTTGCTTGCCTGCTGTATCGTTTCGCTACGCGCAAGCATGATGCCGCCGAAGCCCATCAGCACATGGGCGGCGACCAGTTCGGGATCGGCGTCAATAGCATCGTTCAGGGAGTTGCCAAGCGGGCGGTGGGCGGCAACGGCAAAAACGGCATCTTCGAAGGCAGCTATGGCGTTCGGGCAATCGCTAGAATGCACTCCGTCAAAGCGGTCTCTCAGCATTGATGACTCCCTGTTTCAAGCTCTCCGCCTGCGTGAAAATCCGAGTATTGATCAGCCAACAGCATTTCGGGTCAGCAGCGTAGTCCAATTCAACAGAACCTACAGTCAGAAAATTTACATCTCGGTTCAAATCAACTCGGATCACAACCATGACAGACGGAATCTGTACGAGTGATGAAGCACTTATGCCTCAGAATGTATGCATGAATTGCGCCAGATCATATGAAGTTTGGCGCTAAAGTATGTTTCCAGCAGTATTGTAGGCGTTTGTGGCGCAAAATGAAGGCAAGTAGAAATAAAATGCTAATACGACATTTTTTTATTGCGACAATGTTCTAATAAATTCGAGAGCAATGGAAATACCTTGAAAAAAGAATTGGTTGAGACGAGACCAGAGTGAGGTGCGCGCTGGAGACGACTACATATCCGGCTGGCCGGAACAGTGCTGCGAGCTGCGGCGTTTTTTCCTATCCCGCTGGAACGCGTGATCGAGGCCGATCCCCTGTCAATGGCTTGATGGAGGATCGCAAGCGCGTCAAGCGCTCAGAAAACCTGCAAGCCCGCCTTCCGCGAAGGCCCGGATCAGCGTGTGTGAGATCGAGAGCGGCGGCGGCACGGTCAGCTCCTCTTCATGTTCGCCAGCCATCATCCGCAGCACCTCTTCGCGGCCGAACCACCGCGCATCCGCGATCTCCGCAGGATCGGGAACAATCTCATCATTCAGCGCTTCCCCCCAGCAACCGATCATCAGCGAATGCGGAAAGGGCCAGGGCTGGCTGGCGACGTAGCGCACGCGACCCACGCGAATCGCGACTTCTTCCATGATCTCGCGGCGAACGGCGTTTTCGATATCGTCGCCAGGCTCCACGAAACCGGCTAGCACGGAATACATTCCATCCTTGAAGCGGGGTTCATGTGCAAGGAGGCAGCGGTCGCCATTCTGGATCAGCATGATGACCGCAGGGTCGAAGCGCGGAAAATGGTTGTAGCCGCAAGCCCAGCAATGACGCCGCCAGCCGCCGTCTCGCGGTCTCGTCCGGGCGCCGCAACGTCCGCAGAAGCTGTTCGTGGCATGCCATGCGCCGATGCTGCGCGCCTGTGCGGCCAGCGTCAGCTCTTCGGGAGATATGTCGGACTGGATCGCCAGGGCTCGCAAATCCACAAAAGTGGGCTGCCGGTCTTCGCCGCCAAACCCGGCGATTGCATCGGCATTGGAGACGCTGAGAGAAAAGACCGGTGCGCCGTCACCGCGCAATCCAAGCAGGCAGGTCGTGCTTAGGTCAAAACGCCTGAGTTCATCCGGCGTGAAGACCCGCAGGCGCACATTTTTCAGCTCCGCGTCCGCCGTGACCGCAGCGCACAGGTCCGACAGCATGTAGAAGCGTGCATCAGGCGAGCGGAGCTGAGCCTCGCACCAAGCCGCGTCACGGCGCTTTTCCCCTGCCCGGTCGAGCGTGAGCTGCGGCGCAATATGCCGGAAATCTGTACGCTGATGTAACATCATTATTCCGATTCGGTTTGAGGCAGCGCGGCGACCAAAACGAAGTCGCCGGATTGGGCGTGTTTTTCGAGTTGTTCAATGGCCCAACGATAGCATTTATCTTTCAGCCGCCCGTGATCATGCCACGCCATGACGTCGAAATCTTGCGGTACCGGGGCGGCAAGCTCCATATCCAGAGGACCGTATTTCTGGCTCGCATCCTGGGAGCGTTCGAAAGCGGTTACCAGCAATGTCTCGAATGACGGCAAGACGGCTTCCAGATCCTTATACGGTTTGCTGAAGGGCCACCTGCGCCGGGCCCGCTTTTGCCACGCTGCGAGATCGCGATAGCGCACCGGGGACTTGCCAAGGGGGGCAAGATCTGGCCGTGCGATCACGTTAGGCCCGGCATTCAGCTTCTGCATCTGCTTCACGGGTAGCGGATTGAGCAGGCTTCCATCAATGAGAAACTGGCCTTCCTCGTCGATGAATGGCGGCAGCAGGCCCGGAAAAGTCCAGTTCGCGCGGATAGCGACCTGCATGTTGCCGACCGTGTGCACATGCGCCTCGCCGGTCGAAAGATTGGCTGAGGCGGAATAGAACGGTATCGGCATGTCCGCCAGATCGGTATCGGGAAAACGATCCAGGATGAGTTTGTCGAGCTTGCGCTGCTTGTAGAGGCTGAATTGCGGCCAGGTCTTCCGTCGCAACGCGCCGCGTTCGACCATGACGTCCGTTATGAGCTGGTCTGTGTCATCCGGGTCCATGCCCAGCGCCAGACAGGCGGCAACCGCGGCTCCCGCTCCGACGCCTGCAAAGCAATCGGGTTCGAAGCCTGCTGCTTGTACGGCCTTGAATATCCCCAGCGAAGCGGCGCCATAGATCCCCCGTCCGCTTGCGAAGAACCCGGTCGACTGGCCAAGAAGGAATCTGGCAAGGCGCTCATAATCGTCCTGGGAACTGGCCCGCAGATGGTGATGCGACCGGACCGGGCGATATTCCAGCCATCGCCGCGTTCCCGCTATCGTGTTTTCATAGCGTTCATTATGAAACAGAGCGAGGCGGCAGGCATCCGCGCCGCGCATCTCGAAAGCCATTTCCTCGACGGCGTTCAACGGAACCGGCGCGCCAAGGCGGCCGCCGTCATGCGTGCCGACCAGGCAGATTTCATCGGCATCGGCAAGCGCTCTTTCGGTCCACGGCGTTGTTTCGCTGTCGGCAAGCAGCAGGATGACTTCGAAGCGGTTCTCCTGTTCTTTAAGCCAGTGAATTACCTGCGGATCGTCAAGCGCAATGCCGCCTGGCATATCCTGACCGAGACCTTCTGACGACAAAAGCTGGCAATCAGCCCGGCGTTCAATTGATCCGGAAAGTTTTTTAATCAGCGGCGTGGGGATGGTGTCGCCGCCTGCCGGAAGGATCGCCAGAGATTTCGCGCGGCCAAGAAACGAGCGCGGCTGGGCAGGGACCTTGTCTTCCACATCCGTCAGCAGCAGGCTGCGCATGACCGCCTGCCAGATGTTGGGTGCGGTCTGAGCCAGCGTTTCAAAACTGTCCCAATCCAGCTTCAGGGCAATGCTGTTGCGCGCTGCCGAGATGCTGACCCGTTGTTGCTCGCGTGTGAAGAAGGCCTGTTCGGCAAGCACGGCGCCCGGCCCCAGCTCCGCCCATGCCGGATCACTGGCATAGGCGGTCGTCTGAAAACGGCCTGATATGACAATAAACAGCGCATCGGGAACCTCGCCAGCCTTGACAAGCGTTTCGCCGCGTTCAACCGTTTCCAGATGGCACTCGGCATAAAGCCGTTTGAGCGTCTCGTCAGGTATAAGCCGGAAAGCGCGAACTGATCTTAGCCAGTCTGCCGGAGTTTTTTGCCGTAATCTCGCCGATCCCGCCATGCCCATTGTCCCTGATTCTGTAAAATACTTAACTGATCCCGGCCAGATTGCATATCACGGAGGCATGAATCCTTGGCAGATCAGGGGAAAACGTTGGATACGAACGGAGTTCAAGAATTTTTGTGGCATTCGTTTTTCCAGTTGACGGAAATTCGTCTGCATTTTTTCTGTTGTGGCTGTTAATTTACAGATGTACGGCGAATCAACTTGATACAGTATAGACGGACCTTGTGGAGTTTTCTGAATGAACGAGCCGATTGTTATCATTGGGGCCGGGCAGGCAGGCGTTCGCGCCGCCGAAACCTTACGGAAACTGGGGTGCGATGCGCCTGTCGTCATGTATGGCGACGAGGCTTATCCGCCCTATCAACGGCCGCCCCTCTCGAAGAAATTCCTGGCCGGTGAGCTGGAAGAGGACCGTCTGTTTCTGCAAGGCGAGGCGTTTTACGACCGCAACAATATCGATTTCATTCCCGGCGCGCGCGTTCTTGAAATCGACCCGGCTGCTCATCAGGTGACAGTCCATGGGCGCGGCGCACCGTTGACATATGGCAAGCTTCTATTGGCGACCGGCTGCCGTTCTCGTCCCCTGCCTGTGCCAGGCGCGGATGATCCGCGTTTCGAGACCTTGCGCACCATTGCCGATGTGAACCGCATTCGCGAGAAAATCGGGCTTTGCGAGCGGCCTGTCATTATCGGCGGCGGCTATATCGGGCTGGAAGTGGCGGCTGTGCTGCGCGGCATGGGTAAGGCGGTGACGGTTCTGGAGGCGCAGGATCGCTTGCTCGGGCGGGTGACTTCGCCGGACGTTGCCGAATTTTTCCGTAAGCTGCATCACGGGCATGGCGTCGATATCAGGCTTCAGGCCAAGGTCGTGCGGATCGAAACCGAGGGCGACATGCCGGCGATCATGCTCGAAGATGGCAGTGAGATCGCAGCCGATTTCGTTCTCATTGCAATCGGCGCAACGGCGAATGACGAATTGGCGAAGCAGGCCGGTTTGCCATGTCAGGACGGAATTGTGGTGGACACATTGTGCCGTGCCGCCCCGGACATCTATGCCGCCGGCGATTGCACGCGTTTTCCATTGCCGCGATATGGCCGTACTGTCAGGCTTGAAAGCGTGCAGAACGCCAATGATCAGGCGCGCGCCGCGGCGCATTCAATGCTTGGCGAGGGCGAGCCCTACAATGCGCTCCCCTGGTTCTGGTCTGACCAGTATGACGTGAAGTTCCAGATCGCCGGTCTGTCGGATGGATATCATACGCTTACAGTGGACGGCGACCCGGATGCGGGATCCTTCTCGGTATCCTACTATCAGGATGGCAAGCTTATTGCGGTCGACGCCATCAACGCAGCGCGTGCGCATATGATGGCGCGGAAAATGCTGGCCTGAGACCTATTGGCCGGGAACAGCCCATCGCGGCGGGCGTTTGGCAAGAAACGCTTCGATGCCTTCGCGCGCTTCCTCCGTCTCCCAACGGTCCGCCAATTGTTTGATTGTCGCTTCAATGACCTCATCATCAATCCGCGGGCCGAGAAAACGCGCCAGTTTCTTCGACGAGCCGACCGCGCCCGGCGCGACCGACAGATAGGGCAGCACATATTTTTCGGCTACGACATCGAGTTGATCGACAGGCGCGGCCTCCGCAATCAACCCGATCTCGCGCGCTTCGGCGTGGTCGAACACGCGTGCCGACATGAATACGCGCCGCGCCATTCCCTCGCCGAGACGGGCGACCACATAAGGGCCGATCGTCGCCGGGTTCAGGCCAAGGCGCGACTCCATCAGGCCAAATTTCGTACCTTCTTCCGCAAAAGCAATGTCGCAGATGCAGGCCAGGCCAACGCCTCCGCCAAAGGCACTGCCGTGAATGCGTCCGATCATAGGGGTCGGCATTTCATTCAGCGCACGGAGCATATTGGCGAATCTACGGGCTTCCTTCATCCGCGTTTCGCGGTCGGCGTCCATCTGCGCTTTCATCCAGTTCAGATCGCCGCCAGCGCAGAACATCTTGCCTGCCCCGGACAGCACCACCGCGCGCGTTTCAAGCTTTGCGCCAATGCCGGTGGCGAAATCATGAAGCTCCGTTATCATTTGTGCGGAAATCGCATTGCGCTTTTCCGGCGCGTTCAATGTCAGATAGGCCACGCCGCGATCATCAATCTGTACAGTGATTGTTTCGTATGTCATCACGTGCGCTCCTTCAGCCCTCTTGCAAACGCCGCCGCTTCTTTTAGGCGCGCGCTGTCGATGCCGGTTTCAAAACCCATTTGTTCAACCAATCGGATAACGCCCTCCGTGGCGACATTGCCCTTTGCCCCGGGGGCGAAGGGACAACCGCCAAGGCCGCCTGCCGCAGCGTCGAATGTGCGCAGTCCCTTGTCGAGACTAACTGCGATATTGTCGAGCGCCTGTCCGCCCGTATCGTGATAATGCCCCGCTAGAGCGGTAGGCGGAATGCTGCTCAGGACAGTATCGAGCATGGCCCCGACGCGCTCCGGGATGCCCGCGCCGATAGTATCGCCGAGCGAAACTTCATAACAGCCAAGGCCGATCAGCGCGGCAGCGACCTCGGCGACTTTTTCCGACGGAGTTGGACCGTCATACGGACAATCGGTCACGCAGGAGACATAGCCGCGAATGGGGACACTGTCAGCGCGCGCCGCTTCGGCAACGGGAGCGAAGCGCTCAAGGCTTTCCGCTATGGAGCAATTGATGTTCTTCTGGCTGAACCCTTCAGACGCGGATGCGAATATCGCGACTTCGTCCGCGCCGGCCTCTTTTGCGCGTTCGTAGCCCTTCAGATTGGGAGCAAGCGCCGCATAGGAGACGCCTGGCTTTCTAGCAATTCCGGCAAAGATTTCCGCCGTATCCGCCATTTGCGGCACCAGCTTCGGATTGACGAAGCTGCCGACCTCGATTTTTCTGAAACCGCAATGGCTAAGCAGATTCACCAGCCTGATTTTATCCGCTGTGGAAATAGGTTGCAGTTCGTTCTGGAGGCCGTCGCGCGGCGCAACTTCAAAGATCGTAACGCGCTCACCCATCGGCAGTCTCGCTTTCCAGCGTCACCAGAACCGCGCCTCCTGTGATCTGCTCGCCTTCGGCGGTATGAAGTTTTGCTATCCGGCCATCGCGTGGCGCTTTCAGCGTATGCTCCATCTTCATTGCTTCAAGCACGATCAGCGCCGCGCCTTTGCTGACATTCTGCCCCGCAAGGGCGCTGATCACTTTGACCAATCCCGGCATCGGCGCGGTGATGGCGTCGCCCGCAATGTCTGTTTCATGCGTGCCTTCCAGCGGATCCGGGATGTGAAATCCATATGAGTGACCATGCGCGAAAATCGTGATGTCCGCCGCGTCGCCCGTGACAACGGCATCTTTTCTTACCCCGTCAATCATGTAGCCGATCGTGTTTCCGTCAATTTTGGCGATCTCGATCAGGCAAGGCTTATCGCCGCCCTCGACGCGATATCGATTAGCGGCAAGTGAGAAAATCCGGCGTTCGATCAGCGTGCCGTCAATTTGAAGCGTGGAAAAGATTTCGGCCGGCCCCCAATGCCGCCAGCCTCGCAAGCTGCGGCCAATGCCGGATCGATCGACCGGTTGCAGAAACCCGGTCTGACGGAGCGCCGCGAGTGAGACGATATCCTCCGTTGGCGGATTATACTCGGTGAGTGCTGCAATATCCCGGGCGATCAGGCCGGTATCCACCTCGCCGGCCGCAAAGCCGCCATTTCGGGCAAGGGACCCGAGGAATGCCGTGTTCGTCGTTGTTCCCGAGACGCGGCAATCGCCAAGCGCCCGTGACAGCTTCTGCAAGGCTTCGCCGCGGTCTTCGCCATGAACGATCAGCTTGGCAATCATTGGATCATACCACGGAGAAATCTCGTCGCCTTGCTGCACACCGGCGTCGATCCTGATCCCGGCGTTCTGAAATCTCGCGCCAGCCGGGAATGACAGATGTTTCAGCGTCCCGGTGGCGGGCAGGAATTCGTGATGCGGGTCTTCAGCATAGATGCGCGCCTCGAAGGCATGGCCGTTGATTGCGAGATCGTCCTGCGAAAACGGCAAGGGCTCACCGGCAGCCACGCGAAGCTGCAATTCGACAAGATCGACCCCCGTAATCGCTTCGGTTACCGGATGCTCGACCTGAAGCCGCGTGTTCATCTCCATGAAGTAGAACCGCTCGGGATCCAGTGCGCCCGACCCGTCCACGATGAACTCCACCGTGCCCGCGCCCGCATAGCCGATGGCTCTGGCCGCATCGACCGCCGCGATCGCCATTGCGCTGCGCATTTCGTCGGTCATTCCGGGGGCAGGGGCTTCCTCAATGACTTTCTGATGCCGGCGTTGCAGCGAACAGTCCCGCTCGAACAGGTGAATGATACTGCCATACCGATCGCCGAGGATTTGGATCTCGATATGCCGAGGTTTCTCGATATATTTCTCGATCAGGCAGGCCGGATCGCTGAAGCTGGCCTGGGCCTCGCGCTGAGCGCTTTTGAGCGCTTCGGCAAAATCTTCCGGAGACGCCACAAGCCGCATCCCCTTGCCGCCGCCGCCCGCCCGCGCCTTGATCAGGACAGGATAGCCGATGCGTTTCGCCTCGCCTGCGAGGAAATCACTATCCTGATTGTCACCGTGATAGCCGGGGACAACGGGAACGCCTGCCTCTTCCATCAGCCGCTTGGCGGCGTCTTTCAGCCCCATCGCCCGGATGGCCTTGACGGGAGGTCCGATGAAGACAAGGCCCGCTGCGTCCACCGCTTCGGCGAAACCGGGGTTCTCGGACAGGAAGCCATAGCCGGGGTGGATCGCCTCCGCGCCGGTCTCTTTCGCTGCGGCGATGATCTTCTCGCCGACAAGGTAGCTCTCGGCTGCCGGCGAG